>CAVDRA010000106.1:0-5868 GCA_963611155.1 bacterium
AGCCGTAAAGCCAATCTGACTTTGCATTTCCGAGATTTCATTTTCCAGCAGTTCTGAATTTTCCGGCGCTTTATTTCCAAATCCAAATTTATACCGGATTCGTGGCTGTCCTCCGTTTTCTAGAACCCGCATTTTTGAAGCAGAATCTTTTTGCGCATAAGGCGAGAACACATATAAAAATTCCCGGGAAGTTTTTCCGATATAAGATGAAGAAAAAGATCCCGTTCCAGAAACAAATGACTTCGTCCGTCTTCCAAGCGCATCATATTCACAGGTTTTAAAAACAACATTGCCGCTTTCAAAGTCATTTATAATAATTTTTTTAACCCGGTTTACAGCATTGTATTCAAGCGACAGCGTTTTTTGCGGAGTCGATATAGAAATCAAATTTCCGTTTTGGTCATAGTCCGCCGAACAGCCGTTTCCCCAGGCAACTAGCCTGTCATTTTTATCGTATTTATAGGAAATTTCACCAAAAGGCGTGATTCTTTTCACCAGATTTGAATTTAAATCATACACAAAAGATTCTTTTATGTATTTTTTCAATCCAGATGAAAGCTTCACGCCGATAAAATCGCATAGTTTTTTCAAAGATTCGTATTCCACAGCAGAAAGCGACTCGTAGCTGTATTTTTCAGAAGTCTCAAGGGAGAAAAGATTTGACTTGGCAATGCAGGACTCTAATCTCTCAGCCAAAGCTTTTGAATATGGAGATGAAACAGATTTTATGCGTCCGAATTCATCGTATTCATATCGCGTGTAGGAAAGATTAGAGTCAAGAACAAGCGTCTTAAATCCATTTTCATCATAAACAAATCCCTCGAGAAAACGCAGCTCGTTTGCTGAAGAAAATCCGGCACGAAGAATTTCACGCCCAACCTCATCATAAAATATTTTTAATGACTCACCGCTATTCCATTTCCGTAGGATTTCACGGCCGCATGAGTCATAAGAAAATGAGATTGAAGAAATCTGACCGGAATTAACACCTGAAATCTCCTGGATTTTTAAAATCTCACCGCATTTTCCATAGGAATAAAATATTTTTCTTCCATTTCCAGAAATTTTCGATAATTTTCCATTTTCATATTCCAAGAAGATTTTTTCACCGCTGATATTATCTGTTTGATATATAAGATTTCCGGCGCTGTCATATTCAAAAGAAAGCGAACTGTTTGAATTTTCCGCAAAAATAAGCTTTCCTAGAGCATTGTACACAGAAGAAATTTTTTCGCCGTTTGAAAAAACAACTTCGCTTGAAAGATGTCCTTCACCGTACGAAAATAACGATTCAAGACCGTTAAAATCTCTTGAGAATTCTTGATTTCCGTTTTTCCACTCATTTCTAGAAAAAGCGCCGTTTCTGTTTTTTGTGGAAAGCAGACGGTCTACGCTTTCAAACTTCCATTCAGAAATATTTCCAAGCGAATCTTTTCTATTTATTTGCCGCGTTAAATCGTCATAAAAATTTTCCAGTAACGTTTTCCCTTTTCTCGTAACTTTTAAGACACGTCCGTAATCATCATATTCGTATTTTTCTGGAGCGGAAAAAGGTCTCAGCCAAAAAGAAGCAAGCCGGCCATAGTCATCATACTCAGATTTTTGAATGACTCCTGCTTTATCGCTTATTTCAAGGAAATTAAAATCCAAATCATAAAGAATTTTTTTGAAGTTTCCGTCTGGATAAATAATTTTTTCAAGCAGATTGTTTTCATTCCACTCAAAAAATACTGTTTTTCCATAAGGATTCGTTTCAGAAATTTTTCTCCCGAGAATATCATTTGAATAAGTCCACAAGTTTTCCACAGAATCTTCTTTACATATCAACATTCCAAAGCCATTTTTTACCACTTTGTCCACAAGTTTTCCACCGATTTTGTGGATAACTTTTCTACAAAAATCGCGAAAAACCCATATTTCTTCGTAAATCAGACGTTTTCCACTGTTGAAAACCTTCTTTGAAAGAAGTTTTCCACAATCATCATATTCATATTCTGAGATTCTAACCGGTGACGACGCACGGATCAGCATTCCAAGCCCGTTGTATTCATACAAAGTGACATTTCCGTAAAAATCAACACTTTTCCGCATTTTTCCATCGGGGAAATAAAAAACTTCGCAGGCAGAATCTATCACAGAACCATCTTCCTGAATTGAAGACAAAAAGCCGCCGCTGTAACCGTAGCTCAATTTTTCGAATGCCCCGAAATTTCGCGAAAGCAGTTTTCCTGACACTCCGTATTCATTTGCAGTTATAAGCGAGTCTCCTATTTCTTCAGCCAAAAGATAATCCCGAAAGTCGTACTTAAATCTTTTTTCAGCATTTCCGTATTTTTCAGTGACTTTATTTGTAAATCCATCGCTTTCCAAAGTGATTTTTGTTGTTTTCTCGCTTGAAATATCGCCATTCACAAGTTTTCTTTTCGTTATCCCACAAAGATTTCCAGCTGAATCATAATCATATAAAATTTCAGTTCCAGACTTTCCGCCTTCAGATATGCCAAAAATATTCCATGTAACAATTCTTGAAATTTTGCCGCTTGAAGTATATTCAAATTCATTCAAAAGCCTTTTCTTTGTTTTCCGCTCTTTCATTGCATTTTTGACGCCATGAACTCCAGAAACATTTCCAACGTTTCCGTCAACGTAAACTGCGACGCATTTTCCAGTTTTGTCATATTCATATTTTTTTTCGATTTCCTCGTTTGTCAGAAGATCTTCGATTTTTTCGCTTGCAATAAGTTTTCTCGAAGAATAATTCTTTGTGATTCTGACAGAATTTGGGCCATCGGCAATTATCTGATGATTTTTATAAGTAATTTTTTTTATGATTCCATCTCTTCCGATATGTTTTTCCAGGCGATTTTTAGAATCATATTCAAAATGTTCTAAAATCCGCGGAGCTTTTCCTTTTTCCTGCAATCTTATCTCAGACAAATTTCCGCTGGAATCATATGAATAAATAAAAGCGTTTTCCCGGCAGTCAAATTCTTTTTCAAGCCGTCCGTGTTTATCATAAGCAAAAGCTTTCAGCTTTTCTCCGTTTAGATAGACTTCGGTTATTCTATTTTTGTCATCATAATTATAGTTCTCAACAGCTCCGTTTTTTCTTTTTCTTAAAATCAGACGCTCTTCATCATAAGAAAAAGTTTCAGCTGCGCCAAATTCATCAGTTTCTTCTATTATTTTCCCGGATTTGTCGCGGACGTAACGAGCAAAAACAAAGCCGTTGTTCCATTCAACGAGATTTTCGTTTTCATCGTAGATAAAATTTTCCATGCGCTCGTCTGCATAAAGAATTTTTTCTGTCTTTTTCTGCCCGTCATAAAAATAGACTGTTTTTACACCGTCGGAATCTGTGTAAACTGTTTTTCGATTCTGCAAATCATATTCAAAATATTCGCTTTTTCCATTTTCATCCGTGACAGAAGAAATTCGCCGTTCATTTTCACACTTTTCGTATTTTAAGCTGATAAAGTTTCCATCTGCTTTCACCTGCTTGGTCAAAAATCCATTGCTGTCGTATTCAAAAAATCTAGTGTCTCCGTCAAAATCCGTTACTGAAACAAGATTTCCATCGTCATAGCCGTAAATAATTTTACGCCAGCCATCGCTTACGGAAGACAAAAATCCGTTCTCCCAGAAAAATTCAAGAAAATGATTTTCATCTAATGAAATTTTTGAAAGATAAAAATTTTCATCATACTCAAAGCGCACAAAGCTTCCGTCGTTTTTTTCAAACAAAACAGGCAGCCCAAACGATGAATAATAACGTTTCTCGCCAGAATTCAAAAAGGTGACAGTAAATTTTTTATTGTTTTCTTCATCGGAAGGCTCATCCCCAAGCAATTCAATTAAAATTTTGTTTTTCCATGCTTTGCAAATAGGAAAATAAGAGTCCGTTTCTTCAGATTTTTCAAATAGCACAAGGTTTCCGTTGTCGCCGCAATAAATAAGGATTCCGGAATCCAAGGAACCATTAAGCTCTCCGGCTGTTCCATAAGCTGTGTAGCGGTTGAAAAAATCAGCTTTTTCGTTTTCTTCGCTTTCTTTTTCAAAATATGCAAGATTCTCATCATTTTTTGAAATTTCGGTCAGAAGCTCTTCTAAGACAGGTTCACATTCAAAATCTTCACTCGCATAATCTTCAATCTGCGCCTTAGCTTCTGAAAGTTCTGATGCATAGTTTTTTATTTTTTCAATAATTTCTCCTGAGAAAAAATTATTTCCGCGGATAATCCTTGTGTCCAAATTGCTATTCCAAAGCAAACCGAATGCACCGTTTTTCCTTTCAAGATTATCATTGCCGGTTTTGCCATGGACTTCGCTTCCATTTGAAATATAATGCCGTTCGACTGAAAAAGATGAAATTCCGTTTGCAACAGAAATATCCGCGTCATCAATCACAAATTTTCCAAGCGCGATAATCACAGGATCGCCAACATACGCGACTGTCTTATGATTTCCATTGTAAATTCCGACTGAGCTTTTGTTCGCCGTCCATGAATAATTAAAATGTTCGCAATACTGAATCAATTCGGACAAAGCCTCGTCAAGTTTTGCTTTTGCCTCGGCTATCTCCTTTTCCACGCCGTTAAGCAAAGCAGCTTCCAAAGCTTTTACTGCGTCAGAATAATGCCTTGCGATTGAGGCTCCGTCCGTTCCGCTCTGTGAAAGCCACTCATCATAAAAATGCTGGTACACCCGCTCTTCAACATCGCTGTCCTCATCATGATAAATTCGGTTTCCTTTTTCATCATACACGTCATCGTAATACAGAGACATAAGGTCTCCGTCATCATCAAAAACATAGCAATAACTGCCGTCATAAGGCTCAGAATTGTCTCCCCATCCATCAACAGGAGGCTCGTCGTTCGGTGAATTTGGAGTATTTTCAGTTCCATCCCAGCCGTCATCGCTAGAATATTCAGTTTCGCTCCATTCATAGCCGCCGTCAGAATCATCATCTGAACTTTCACAAAATAGCTTTGAGTCTGAAAAAATCATAAAAAACAAAAGAAAAGAGAAAAGCCGCTTAGAAAATTTTATTTTTTTTACATTTTTCATCGCTTCTCCTTATGTTAAAAAATCGTGTAAAAAAGCTTGTCAAGAAGACTTCCGTTGCAATCTGCTGACGGAACATAACCGACGCAATCAGACACAAAACCGCAAGTCTCAATTTCTCTTGAACCGCCTACATAAAGCGGCTCATGGGATAACGAAAAAATCCCCGGACTTTTATAGACATTGAAAAACACTGAAAGCGAACAGCCTGAGCAAGCGACATTCCATGAATCTAGAATCGCCGCCCCTATTTTCTTGCGCAAGTTGATTTCCAAAGCAGAAAGCTTATCATCGCTGATAACAGAAACAAGAATTTTTGCAAGAGAAAACACATCAATATAAAAGTCAGTTGGCGTTTTTGCCGCCATATAAGAAACAGCATCATTTTCAATCAGCCTGAAAATTTCGTTTCGAATTTCTAAATCATTTATTTTAAAAGCCGCAATTTCAGAAAATTCCTTAAAAGCAAGAAAAGCGTCTCTAATTTTTGACAGATCCAGCACAGAAAACGCGCCGTATTTATAGTTTTCATAAGACAACTGAAATTGATTTTTGCAGGCTGAGCAAAGACTGTCTAAAGTCAGTCCTCCGTCAATGAAACCGCTCATCAACGCAAAATAATCCCAGCCATATTCCGACGCTATTCCAGGCGTTCCAGCCATTATTTGTGCGCAGTCCAGCATTTCGTACGCAACCTCAAAAGTTGAGGCGAAGCAAGTGTCAAACCCGAGAAAAGCAAGTTTTTCGCCGTCCATTCCGTTTTCAATGCCAGAACGAAGACGGGAAAGAGACATATATGAAGAA
>CAVDRA010000107.1:0-5867 GCA_963611155.1 bacterium
ATCGGCTCAGGACCTGCGGGGCTTACTGTTGCCGGCGACTTGGCGAGAAAAGGATATGACGTTGTTGTTTATGAAGGCGAAAGCGAGCCGGGCGGAGTTCTTCTTTACGGAATTCCTGAATTCCGTCTTCCGAAGGATGTTGTGCGCAGAACAACGAAAAAGATTTCTGACCTTGGGGTTCAGTTTGTGACTGATACAATGGTCGGAAAAGATATAACAATCGATGATATGTTTGAAAATGGTTTTGATGCCGTATTCATCGGAACAGGAACAGCTTTGGCTCGTTCTCTTGATATTCCTGGAATTGAGTCTTCCGGTGTTATTCAGGCAAATTATCTTTTGAGAATGGTGCGGCTTTATCAAGATGGCAATGTCGAGAGAAGCGAAGTTCCTGTTGATGAAGGGGATTCGGTTGTTGTGATCGGAGCGGGAAACGTTGCAATGGATGCTTGCCGCACGGCTGTCAGAATGAAGGCTTCTAAAGTTACTGTGGCATACAGAAAGACTGTTGAGTTTATGAAGGCTGCAAAAGCTGAATACGACGGTGCTATTTCTGATGGTGTTGAGTTTAAATGGGAACATGCACCGCTTGAAGTTGTTGCTGAAAATGGAAAGGTTTGCGGTCTTAAGTGCTCGACTCCGAATGGCGATGTTGTGATTCCTGCGACGAAAGTTATTTTGGCAATCGGTTCGCGTCCTGCTGCGCGTGTGATAAACACTACTCAGGGAATTGACGCTGATGAGTCCGGCTTTGTAATTACAAAGCAGAAGCCGTATGGAATGACTACAAAGCGGGGTGTTTTTGCCGGCGGCGATATTGTTCATAAGCCTGCAACCGTTGTTCTTGCAATGCGCGAGGCAAAAAAAGTCGCTGTTGGCATTTCAGAATTCATCGAAGCTAAAAAACTTCTTGGAGAATAAATATATTTTGAGTGCATAGTGAAAAGCTGCAAAGATACGGAGGAAATTATGGCAGAAAATACATCAATTCAGCTAGTAACATTTCAGCTTGGCGAAGAGCTTTATGGCGTTGATATTATGGATGTCAAGGAAATTGTAAAGGTCAGAAAGGTCAGACCGATTCCAAATGCTCCGTATTATGTTGAAGGAATTTTCAACTTGAGGAGTGAAATCATTCCTGTAATCAACTTGCACAAGCGGTTCCAGATAAAAAAACTCTCTGCTGAAGACGGTTATGAGGAGTTTGAGGGCGGATTTATCATCTTGAATATTGATGACAATAAAATTGGAATTATTATCGATAAAATTGCGCGCGTTGTTACAATAAACACGGAAGATATAAAAGCTCCGCCGCAGATGATCAGCGGTATCGGTACGGAATATATCAGAGGTGTAATCCGCCAAGATGACAAGTATCTTATTATGCTTGATATACGAAGGCTTTTTAATGCGAAGGAGCTTCAGAAGATTATTTCACCTGAAGATGAGGGCGAAGCTAACTGATGATTCCCGTATTTAGTTCTACAATCCGCCGCAAGGAAATGGATGCTGTCTTGACTTGCATGGTTGATGAAAAGCTTGGTCCTGGCGAGCTGAATGAAAAACTCGTTCAGTATGTGAAAGAAAGTCTTGGCTGTGACGGCGCTGTGGCGTTTAGAAGTCCGGCAACCGCTCTTTTTTATGCATTGAAGGCGATCGGCTTAGAAACTAGCAGCGGCGTGATGATTTCAGCTTTGGCTCCTTCATGGCAATATACTGTATTGCAACATCTTGGTTTTAATCCTGTCGTAATTGATGTCGATGAGGAAAACGGCTTGATGTCATTCGGGGTGTTGGAACAGGGCGTGAAAAATGGCGGAAGGGCGATTCTTTTCCACGAAACAATGGGAATTCTCCCTGACTTTGAGAAGATTCTTTCGCTTAATATTCCTGTGATTGAAGATATTTCGCAGTCGTTTGGAGCGTCTTGGCAGATGTCGTCTTTGAATTCTGACGGGGAAAATCTTTCTGAAAATGAGACGGAAAAAAAATCTGAGGCAAAAAAGACTGGAACTTTCGGTGTTTATTCCATAATTGGAATGGAAGATCATGACACGATTACATCTGGCGGCGGGGCTGTTCTTGTTGCTCCAAGCAGACGTGATTGGATTGTCCTGAAAAAGCTGGCTGAGGAAGCTCCTGAAACTGACATTCTTACAGATATGAATAGCGCGCTTGGCTTTATTCAGCTAAAAGAATTTGCTAGAAATGAAGCCACAAGGAAAACAATTTTTGAGATTTTTCAGAATGCCCTTAAAAGCGGAAAAAACAGGACGTTTGCTAGAGCCACTGGTGAAAATTCAACTGTCTGGTCTTTTCCGGTTGTTTTGGAAAGCAGCTTTAAGGATGTCAAGCAGTATTCTTCAAAAAAGGAAATTGAGGTGCGCCTTGCCTATGAAAAATCTGTGATTTCTCTTTTTGAAGATGAGAAGCGTTCTTCTTTTATTCATGCGAAATCCTTGTTTTTGAGAACCGCTCTTTTTCCTCTTTATCCGCGGCTCGGTTCAGAGACAACGGCGAAAATTGCGAAGGTTTTGGGAACTTTACCGTAAGATATGGTTGAAAAGTTGAAATTTAAAAAATGCATCATCATTGTGAATACATACAAAGATGAGTCGAAGCGTCTCGGCATGGAAGTCCAGAGCTATCTTGAAACTCTTGGAATCAAGTCTGATATTTTTATGTTCAATGGTTTTTCAGAGCAGTATCCGTTCCATGGCTACGATTTTGTGATTACGATGGGCGGCGATGGAACGGTGCTTTTTGCCGCAAGAGGCTGCGCTCCGCTTGAGCTTCCTATTTTTCCTGTGAATTTTGGCTCTTTTGGCTTTATCGCAAGTGTTCAAAAAAACGAATGGAAAAAGAATCTTGACGATTTTCTTGCCGGGAAGGCTGCTGTTGTTGAACGGAGCATGCTAAGAGCGGACTTGATGCGCGGCGGGATGCGGCGTCTTACAGCAACAGGGCTTAACGATATTGTCATTTGCGGGAAGACTGCGGCTCATACTGTTTCTTTCAATGTTTCGTATGATGATGTTCCCTTAGGGGAGATGAAAGCTGACGGCGTTATTGTTTCGACAGCGACTGGCTCTACAGCTTATTCAGCGAGTGCCGGCGGACCGATTGTAGACCCTGATCTTGACGCTTTGACATTGACTTTGGTGAACGCTTTTTCACTTTCGAGCAGGCCTCTTGTTTTAAGTCCGAACGGTGAAATTTGCATTGAGATTCTGCCTTCTAGAATTTCCGATGTAGTAATCTCTGTTGACGGCCAGATTCCTGTTGATTTGCATGTCGGCGACATCATAAAGATTTGTCAGGATGAATTCAGGGCAAAACTGATTGGCTGCACAAAAGAGAAATTTTACAATGCTTTGCGCTCAAAACTAAACTGGTCGGGAGGACCTCAATAATGCTCGAGGAGCTTTCAATCAAGGACTTTGCCCTTATCGACAATGCGAACGTTGAGTTCAGCAATGGATTTACTGTGCTTTCCGGAGAGACCGGAGCCGGAAAATCTCTTCTGATAGGCGCTCTGACTTTTCTGCTGGGCGGAAAGGCTGGCGTTGATCAAATCCGCTCAGGCGCAAACGAGTCTGTCGTTTCCGGAAGTTTTTATATCGGTAAAAATCCTCTCGCTCCTGATTTTTCTCCGTCTGATGATTATGAGCCTGAAAATGCATGGGAGTGGCTTTTTATTCATGGAATCGAAGTCGAGAACGACAGGGTTCTTTTAAGAAGATATGTCCGCCAGAACGGAAAAACAGGCGCATGGATAGATGGAACTGCCGTAACGCGCGCTGATTTGGCGAAGTTCAGCTCTTTTTTGATTGACATCCACGGTCAGCATGAGCATCAGTCGCTTATGAAAGTCGGCGAGCACAGAAAATATCTTGATTCGTATGCCGGCTTGCAAGAGCGCGTAAAATCTTTCACTTCGCTTTTTAATAATCTCGTTGAAAAAAGAAAGATTCTTGCAGAGCTGAATTCAAACGACAAAAACCGCGAGCAGACAATTGAGCTTCTCAATTTTTCTGTAAAGGAAATTTTAGAAGCGAAGCTGAAAGCCGGAGAGGATGCTGAGCTTGATGAAGAGGAAAAGCGTCTCAGCTCGTTTGAAAAACTTTATTCTGTCATCGAGTCTGTGAACAGTGCTTTTGACGGCGAAAATGGAGAGGCTGGAATTGTCTCCGCTCTTAAAAAAGCCCGCGCTGAGCTTAGCCATGCTGTCGTTTTAGACAAATCGCTTGAAAAGCTTGACCAGCGGCTTGAAAGCGCATTCTATGAAATTAACGATATTTCAGATGAGTTTAAAAAATACTCGTCGGGATTGGTCTTTGATCCGGAAAGGCTTTCTCAGGTTCAGGAACGGCAGACGCTGATCTATAATCTGAAGAAAAAATACGCTTCATCTGTTAACGCTCCGCTTTCTGAGGTGATTGAATATGCGGAAAATGCGCAGAGAAAGCTTGACGAGCTTGATAATGCAAGTGAATCAAAAGATTCTTTGATTGCTGAGATAAAATCTCTTGAAAAGCAGGTTTATATTGAGGCGAAGTCGATTTCTTCTGAGCGGAAAAAAGCGGCGCAGAAAATGGCGGAAGGTGTTCTTTCCGTGTTGTCGAGCCTTGGAATGGGCGGAACACGCTTTGCGGTCAGCATAACCGACAAGGCCGAAAGCTCTTCCGGCGATGGCGTGTTGCAGCCATGCGGCCCTTATGGAATGGATAATGTAGAATTTTTGATAAGCGCGAACTTGGGGCAGCCGCTGGCTCCTCTTGCGAAAATCGCTTCTGGAGGCGAGCTTAGCCGTGTCATGCTTTCTTTGAAGACGATTCTTGCGCAGTCGGATTCTGTCGGAACGATGATTTTCGACGAGATTGACACTGGAATCGGAGGAGAAATAGCGGTTTCGATTGGAAGCCATCTGAAAAAGCTTGCGAAGGACAGGCAGGTTTTGTGCATCACGCATCTTGCGAGCATAGCTGTTTATGCCGATAATCAGTTGAAGATAGAAAAGAGTGTCAACAATGGAGCTACGCATACACAGGTTTACCCTGTTGACGGCGAGTCGAGAGTTTCGGAGATTGCGCGCATGCTTTCAGGCGATTCCGCGAGCAGCGAGTCTTTGGAGCACGCGCGTTCATTGCTTGCTAAATATTCAGCTTAGTTCCATATTTCAAGAGAGGAGACGAGAATGGCAGTTGTTATGACAGAAAGACGCGAGACTTTGGAAGCGAAATGCGCTCCTTATGAGAATATGATTGACAGCGCGCTCGCCAATGAGAAGAAAATCCTTGCGACCATGGAAAGAGACAATGCCGGTCTTGCATACAAGCGACTCATTCTTGCGGAGGAGATGATTGGCGTTGCGACTTATTATATTACAATCAATAATCTTTCTGTCGAAATTCTGAAGACAAAAAACAACGACGCCCTTAACGATGCCCGCAAAACACTTTACAAGGCGATAATTTATCTTGAGGATATAGTCACCGGCGCTATTGATATCTCTTATTCTGAGATCGAGGAAAAGGTGGCTGAAATTTCAAATATTCCAGTCGAGAAGCGCTATTACCTTGTAAGAAAACTCGGGCTTGCAATAAATCTTTTGATTAACGCTTTCGGCGAGAACACAAAATGGAGATGGTCTTTTACAGAGCTTCAGGGACGGTTCGCGGCTGTGGCTAAGAATCTTATCGATATGAAGAAAGCCTCGAAAGATTATTTCGAGCCGAATTCTTCTGATTATGACAACACTGTCCTTTATATCCGCCTTGTGAAAAAGCTGCTTTTTCAGTCTGCCACAGGCTACCGTGACCGCTACGAACTTTCGACGCACAGAATTGACGACATGAGGCTTGCGA
>CAVDRA010000108.1:0-5862 GCA_963611155.1 bacterium
GTTGTGAACCCAGACGTTCTTGTTTGACTGCTGGAGTGAAACGTTGTCGCCTTCGTCTGAGTCAACCATCATAAAGCCGATGTTTGAAATTTCAATGTACTGAGCGTTCTTTAAGCGGATTCCCCAGCCGTAAGCCGTTGCGTCAGAACCGATACCTTCGATTGTGATTCCGTTTGAAAGGAGTTTTGAAGAGCTAGAGCCGGAAATCATGATGTCTCCGCCGTCCATTGTTTCAAAGTCGGTAACTTTTCCGATTAAGCGTACGCAGAGAGGGCGGTTATCGTAGCCTTTCTTGAAGCCGTTCAGAATGTTCTGCAGACCCGTGCAAGTTGTAGTTGTGCCTTTTGACGATGTCGTAACGTCGAGGGAAACTGAATCTTTTGTTGATTCGTTTACGTACAGAACAACAGCGTTGTCTTTTAATGTTCCGTCAGCGTTGTAAGCGCCCGGAACTGTTGAGCCGTAGAATCCGAAACCTGATCTGTCGTGGCTTGCAACGTTTACGGTTGCGGTAAGATAAGAAGAACCGCTTGTAACTTTGAGAGTATGGCTTCCTGCAGCAAGACCTGGAACGTCACATCTCCACTGATCCCCGATTTTTCTTGTAAGGTAAGAACTTACTTCCTCGTCATCGCAGGTGACTGTGTAGCTTGAAGAAGAGCCTGTCCATACGATGTAAGCGCTGTTGAGCCAGCCCTGTGCCTTTACGCCTGTAAGACCTGAGCCGCTTGGGGTAGTTGAAGAAATCGAATCGCTTATTCCGCTTGAGGCTGAGTAAGAACCAGCAGAGCTGGAAGAAGCAGCTCTGCTGGATGAAAGTTCAGAAACTGCAGCGGCTGAATCATCTGATTCGCCGTCAGAGATCGACATGTTGCAGCCCGAAAAAACAAGACCGGCTGCAAGAAACAGCCCCGGAAACACCAAAGCTGTTCTCAAATTTTTTTTCATAATATCCTCCATTTATGAAATATGAGCAAGTGTTGAAATTTGCATCAAGAAAGCGTGTCTCTTAAACGCAAAGTTAATGCAAAGAAAAAAATAATGTATTTATAATTTTTGTATTTTTTTAATAAGAAATCTTGAAAAGATAATTCTCATGAAATATACCAAGCTTAATGAGAAAAGAGTTGCTTAATTTTTGAAAAATAACGACATCGGTTTTGTTAAAATGGAATATATTTGTGTAAAAAAAAAGACTGAAATGTTAAAAACTGCGGGAAGTGTGGAAAAATACGTTGAATGGTGGAGCTTGAGACAATAAAAAAGCCGCCTCGGTAAAAACCGAAGCGGCTTCGTTGTCATTTCAAGTCAACTACAGAGAAGCGTGGCAAGTGCGGGCGATAACGTCGTCCTGCTGTTCCTTTGTAAGGTTGATGAAGCGAACTGCATAACCTGAAACGCGAACTGTGAAGTTTGCATATTCCGGTTTTTCAGGATGAGCCTGGCAGTCCTTGAGTTTTTCAACGCCGAATACGTTTACGTTGAGGTGGTGTGAACCAGCGTGACCTGAGTCCGGACCGCAGTCAAAGTAACCGTCGAGAACGTTTACAAGGTTGTCAATTCTTTCTTCTTCGTTGTGTCCGAGTGCGCTCGGGTTGATTGTCTGAGTATTAGAAATACCGTCCAGAGCGTATTCATAAGGAAGTTTAGCAACAGAGTTCAAAGACTTTATGAGACCCTTTGTTTCTGCACCGTAGCTTGGGTTAGCTCCAGGAGAGAACGGTTCGTGTGCCTTGCGTCCGTCAGGGAGGGCACCAGTTGCTTTTCCGTATACAACGTTAGAAGTGATTGTAAGGATTGAAGTAGTCGGTTCAGCATTGCGGTATGTAGGATGCTTTCTGATCATTGTCATAAAGTCTTTCAGGAGCTGAACTGCGATAGCGTCTGCCCTGTCATCATCCTGACCGTAGCGAGGGAAGTCTCCTTCAACGATGAAGTCTTTTGCAAGACCTTTTACAACTTCTTTTACTGCGCCTGTTTTCTTGTCTTTGATTTCAACATCGCCGCGTACAACCTTAACTTTTGCATATTTGATTGCAGAAAGTGAGTCTACAACGTGAGAGAATCCTGCGATACCAGTTGCGAATGTTCTCTTGAGGTTTGTGTCTTCGAGAGCAAGTTCTGCAGCTTCGTAGTAGTATTTGTCGTGCATGTAGTGGATTGCATTCAATGAGTTTACATAGATTCCTGCAAGCCATTCGAGCATCTGCTTGTATTTAGCAACAACTTCCTTGTAGTTAGAAGCGTCGAGAACGTCAGCTGTGATTGGCTGGTATGAAGGTCCAACCTGTACGCCTGGTGTAAGTCCGTCCGGTTCATCGCGTCCGCCGTTGATAGCGTAGAGAAGGGCTTTAGCGAGGTTAGCGCGTGCGCCGAAGAACTGCATTTCCTTACCAGTCTGAGTTGCTGATACACAGCAGCAGATTGAGTAGTCATCACCCCAAACCGGGCGCATTACATCATCATTTTCGTACTGGATTGAAGATGTGTTGATTGAAATCTTTGCAGCGTAGCGGCGGAAGTTTTCAGGAAGTCTCTTAGAGTAGAGAACTGTCATGTTTGGTTCCGGAGCCGGTCCCATGTTTTCGAGAGTGTGGAGGAAGCGGAAGTCGTTCTTTGTTACCATAGAGCGTCCGTCCTGTCCAAGACCGCCGACTTCGAGAGTAGCCCAAACCGGGTCACCAGAGAAGAGGTTGTTGTAAGATTCGATGCGGGCAAAGCGAACCATGCGGGCTTTCATTACGAAGTGGTCAACGAGTTCCTGAGCCTGAGCTTCTGTGATTTTTCCTGCCTTGAGATCGCGTTCGATGAAGATGTCGAGGAATGTAGAAACACGACCGATAGACATTGCAGCACCGTTCTGTGTCTTGATTGCGCCGAGGTAACCGAAGTACAGCCACTGAACTGCTTCTTTTGCTGTTGTAGCCGGTTTAGAAATATCGTATCCGTAGATGGCAGCCATTTCTTTAAGACCTTTGAGAGCCTTGATCTGATCTGCAACTTCTTCCTTGAGGCGGATAACGTTTTCTGTCATTGTTCCGTCGCCGATGTTTGCCTTGTCAGCTTCCTTGCAGGCAATGAGGTAGTCGATACCATAAAGAGCGATACGGCGGTAGTCACCAACGATACGGCCGCGTCCATATGTATCAGGCAGACCAGTCAGGATGTGTGAACGGCGTACACCGCGGATTTCCGGAGTGTAAACCTGGAATACAGCGTCTGAGTGTGTCTTGTGATATTCAGTAAAGATTTTGTGGAGTTCCGGGTTTGGAGTGTAGCCATACATTTCGCATGACTCTTCAGCCATTTTGATTCCGCCGAAAGGCATGAATGCTCTTTTGAGAGGTTTGTCAGTCTGGAGACCAACTACCTGTTCGAGGTCTTTCAATGCAGGGTCGATGTAGCCAGCCTGATGAGCTGTAAGACCTGTTACGATGTCTGTATCCATGTCGAGGACACCAGTTCTTTCTTTTCCGTCGAGACCTACAGACTTCTTGTTGTGTTCAGCCTTCTGCAATTCCTGCAATTTTGCAAAAAGTTTGTTTGTTCCTTCAGTTGGACCTGCGAGGAATTTTTCATCGCCGTCGTAAGGTGTGTAGTTGTTCTGGATGAAGTCACGAACGTTTACTTCTTCTTTCCAAAGGCGTCCTTTGAAACCGTCCCAAGCTTCTGACATAAGAATCTCCTTATGCCTGCATTTTTTGAATTTGAGCTCTGGAATATAGACGCTTGAAGACACCGAAATTAACCTTGAACTGCGCACAAAGTACGGACAAGGAATTTACGGCCAAGGCTGCGGTGACTGCAGAAGAATGGCTATAATTAGGAGTGTTTCCAAAACAGCAGTTATTACTCAGGCTCGTATTTATGCAAGCAAATTTGTATATAAACTATCTGGAATGAATGGCAGAGCCAATGCATACCAGATACTGTTTCAGTGGTTTTATAATAATGAATTATAAAATGCGTTTCAACTAAAAATAGGTTATTGGTTCTAAAAAAAAATAAAAAGCGGGCGTTGCGGGCGGCGTCTGAGCCCGCAGAGGGGGTAGCGGAAAACACGCGCAGCGCGGTTGAAGCGAGGGGGAGACTTCCCCCTTTTTTAAGACTTTTCGTTTACTTAAACATTGCTTCAATCGTTTGTTTCGGAACCAGTCCGACGGATGTTTTTACGGGTTTGCCGTTTTCAAAAAGGATTACTGTCGGAATGCTTACGATGCCGAATTCTCTTGCAAGCTCTTCTTCACTGTCGACATTAACTTTGCCGACTTTTATTTTACCTTCGTTTTCTTTTGCGATTTCTGCCAGGGTAGGGGCGAGCATTTTGCAGGGACCGCACCAGTCGGCCCAGAAATCAACAAGAACAGGCACGCTAGATTTTAAAACTTCAGACTCAAAATTGGATTTTGTAACAGTAACTTCCATAAATAGACCTCAAAAAAAATGATTTTGTTTTGCTTACAGTAAAAATAACCAAAAAAAAGCGAGAAGGAAAGATAAAAAAACGGGCTGAACAAGTAGACAGCTGCCTGAAAAGCTTCCGCAATTATTTAATGTGAATTTACTTTTTTTTTTGTATAGGGTATTATTCCAGACAAGGAGATTCTTAATGAAGAAGATTTTTGTTTTGCCAAGTTTTGCAATCCTGTTATTTGTTTCGTGCCAGACTGTTCCGCTGGAAACGCCTGATATTTCTGAATATGCAGCGGAAGCATCGTATTCTAAACCTCCGATGGAATTTATTGGTTTTAAAGCATCTGCCGACACGCTTTCAACCTCGACCGCAACTGTTGTCATAACCAGGGACACTAATTTTGTAAAAACAACAACGACAAATATTTCAAGCTACGATTCGTGGAGATTAATGAAAAACGATTCAATTATTGGAAAATTCGGGGCAAAACTCGAAGATAAAAATTTTGCCGCAGATAAGTCCTACGCATATTTTGGAATCTATTCCTTGCAGGAACTTGAGCTTTACAAAAGCCAGACAAGATATATTACTTTTGTTCAAGTGAATAAAAACAATCTTACCTGGGACGGCAAAGATTCCCGTGCAAAATGGGGAGCGCTTGGCGTTACATACCTGGGCACAGGCATTGTTTTTAATGCGCTTGGTTCATCATATCCTAGCAGGGATCCTGATGGAAGCAGTAATTCAAGCATAAAATCTGCCTATAATGTCGTAGGTGCCGGTTTTGATTTAGCCGGAGTTATAATGCTTTGCGCTGGAGCCGGACAAAAAATAACGACTAAATTTGATTATACAGGTGATTTTGATATTTTTATTTATGATACTGAAAATAAAGAAGTTTTAAAAAGATATAATATTCCGGTGCAGTGCAGTCAAAATTTCAATGGCTTTTATCAGGACAGCGACAAAACGAAAGTCGCGAACTTTTTCGGCACGTATGTCTCAAACACACTGCTAAAACAATATGAAGAAATTCTAAAAGAGTTAAAACTGAATAATAACTAACAAAAAACTTATCGCACAAAAAAAACGGCGGCCAGAGTTTTTCACAGCCGCCGTTTTTTCATTCCGTAAAAATTATGCAGTCATGCCGAGTCTTAACCCTGCATTTCCCCGTTCCTGCGCAAAAAATATTTTACTTTGCCGCCTTTGTAGGCTTTTCGGCCTGGTGCTTTTCTGTTTTCGCCTTTTGGCGCCAATTTACACAATATTCAAAAACCCGAGGTTCAGAGCGGTTAGATTTTTTCCGCTATCTGTTTATTTTGGGTATCTCTAAAAAATCATTTTCAATGCTTTTTTAGAGATATCTGCGAGTTTTAATTCGTTGATATAGCACGAATTAAAACATCGCATTTTCTTTCGTTGCCTCTAAAAATTGCAATTTTTAG
>CAVDRA010000109.1:0-5858 GCA_963611155.1 bacterium
TTATTATTCCATCCATGCTAAAATGGATGGAATAATAATATTTCATTAGAAAAAATGGAGAAGAGATTTTGACTTCTGAAGCAGTTTCTTATATTCCGCTTTTTGGAACCGCAGGAGTTGCGGTCATAATCGGAATTCTGATTACAATCATCAAAATCCGGAACACAGCAAAAGTAAGTTTCATTTCATATTTTGCTTTGGCTGTAATGATTTTTGCATGTCTTTACACAATCAGCCATCCGGGGATGCTGGTTTTTGCGCTATTCATTCTTCTTGCATCAGTTCTCTTTATTCCTTACTGCGTAATGCTGGCTTTCGGAAAGCCGAAAGAAAAGGAGAAAAAAGCGGAAGAAGAGAAAACAGAGGAAACAGAAACAGAGATTGTTGTTGAGGATATAAAAGCTGAATCTGTTGACCTTATCGAAAAGGGACGCTCTTTTGTAACCCTCGCGGCAGACTCTTTCTCAGACAAGAACGGAATGCAGAAAGTTCTAGACAGCATAAACACAACCTGTTCCGCAATCACGAAAGCTGACGGCGGAGCTGTTTTAATGGTTGATGAATTTGACGACTTGATTTCTGTAAAATCCTTCAGCGGTGATTTTCCGCCTCCATACACTCTTCCAGAGGATTTGCCGCATAAACCGCTTAGAGTTTCCACAAGCTTTAAATATGCGCAGTTTCCGTTGAGAGACAATATTTTCGGTGAAATTGCGACAGCAGGACGCGCAGAGCTGATTTCAGAACCAAAGCTTGACGACAGAATCGTAGAGAACGGTCCGGAGGATTTTTTAAAGCTCGGAAGCTACATTTTTATTCCTTTAAGGCTCCGCGGAAAAGACATTGTAATCGGACTTCTTGCTCTTTCACGAAATCCAGGAAAAGAGCCTTTCACCGAGCAAGAATTCAGCTGGGCGCAGACACTTGCGGGATTTGCAGAATCAGCGCTAAAAACGCTTTTGAGTTTTAAACAGTACACAGATGAGCAGGAGCTTACAAAAGAGACAAACATTGCGACAAACCTGCAGTCTACACTGTTGCCAAAGAAGATTCTTCCTATTTCTGGAATTTCATTCGGCTCTTATTCAGAACACACTTCAGGTGTCTGCTCTGATATTTACGATGTTATTCCTGCAAGAACAGACAGAGTCTCGTTTATTCTTATGGATATTGCAGGAAAAGGAATGAATTCGCTTCTTGTCATCACAATGATAAGGGCGATGCTCCACCTGATTGTAAATACAACACAGACGGCAGGCACAATTTTAAGCTGGGCAAATAGAGGAATTTGCGGCGAAACGAACTTTGACCATTTTGGATCAGTAGCACTCATTAATTACGATCCTTTAAAACGAAAAATCCAGCTTGCAACAGGAGGAAGCATTCCCGTTCTTAGATACAACGCTGTAAAACAGGCGATCGAGAAAGTTTCTCCAGTCTGTGAACCTATCGGCGTAGAAAAAACTACATCTTACAAAGATATTGAGTTTACAGTCAGCAAAGGTGATATTATAATATGCTACACAGACGGTCTTGTTGAAGCCTTAAACACAGAGGGAAAGCAATATTCCGTTGGAAGCTTAATGAACTTGGTAAAGGCAAATTCTAATCTCTCCGGAAAGGATATTGCAAACCTTGTAAAAACAGACATTAAGAAGTTTATTGGCAATGAAACGCTGCATGATGACCAATCGCTTCTTGTATTGAAAATTCAGTAATAGAAAGGGGTTTTATTTATGGAACTGAAAATTCGGAAAAACGGCGAAGTTTATATCATAGATGTAAACGGCGAAATGGATCTTTACAACTCCTATAAACTAAAGGAACTCGTCATGAAAATGCTTGAGAAAAATGTAAAGAGCTTCATCATCAATCTTGAACAAGTTGACTATATTGACTCGTCTGGGATTGGTGCGCTTATCTATATCTGCTCAACAATCAAAAAAATGGGGCTGAAACTTGCAATTGCATGCATTCACGGTTCAGTAAAGAAAGTTATTGAATTGACAAAATTGATGGGCTATTTTCCTATTGCGAACAGCGTGGAAGAAGGTCTTCTCATGGTGAATGAGTAAATCGTAGGCAAAAAAGGAGAAACAAAATGGAACAGATTAAAGAATTGCGCGCAGATGGCAATGACCCTTTATTCGATACGACAAATATGCTGTACAAGGAATTTCCATCAGACTTTCGTCAAATTCGTTACTTCACACTTTTAATTGTTCAGTCAGCACCTCTTGAAATCAAGGAAATCAACCTTCTTGAGCAGCAGATTTCTGAAGTTATCAAGAACGCTGTGAAACACGGAAACAACTGCGATATAAACAAGAAAGTAAAAGTATGGTATTCTTTCAGTCCTTCGCATGCTCATCTTATCGTTCAGGATGAGGGAGAAGGTTTCAAAGATCTTGAAAAATGGAATGAATTCAACAGAAAAAGGCTCGATGCACTTCACAACTCTGATTTTGAGCAGCTTGCAAACTATGTTTCCTTTAGAACAAAACAGTCTGACGATCAAGACGGCGGAAACGCGCTTTTTGCCGCTCTTGAATACTGGAACGGCGGTTTTGTTTATAACGATAAGCGCAATGGAGTTGCAATGCTCAAGCGTTTCCAAAAGAAGCATCTTGGTGTAGCAGTTGAAGAGTAGTTTTTTAGAATTTTGCATTTGAAAAAGAGCTCTTTCTAAACAAAAATGCACAAAGCTGATGGGCACTTTTATCGGCAGATTTCAAGGGCTGATTCCTAAATTTTAACGGAGGGGTCAGTCTTTTTTTATTTCAGTTCAATTCTTTTTTTGTTATTATCAGCATAAATACAAAAGTTCTGATCTTAAACTGACAAGATTTTTCCACGGCTGAAATCATCAAGAGTGTTGCCATTGCGCGAGATTCTTCAGACTGGCACGTTTTTCTTTCAGAGGTTTCTGCATAATCTTTTCCATGCCAATAGCGTTCACAATTTTGCAGCTCATATTCTGCTGAGCGTTTTGCACAAAAAAAATACGTTCTCTTGTCTTTTTAGGAAACCGGCTCTTTTATTTTTCAAGTGATTTTAACACATCAAGAGTCTCAGAGGCTGTTTTTTCCCAGCTGAATTTTTTTGCCCACTCAAGTCCTTCCACTATCAGTTTCTTTCTAAGCTTCTTGTCGACAGCGATTTTTTCCATTGCGGCCGCCATTTCCTCAAGATTCGTGCTGTCAAAGAAAAGAGCTTTATCGCAGGCAACCTCGCTCAAAGCGCCAGCTTTCGAACAAGCGACAGGAACGCCAGTCGCCATAGCCTCAAGCACAGGAAGTCCAACTCCCTCTATTTCAGACGGAAAAAGGCAGGCTTCAGCCCCGGCGTAAAGAGCAGGAAATGTTTCATGAGGAAAATATCCGGTAAGAAAAATATCACAGGCAAATTCAGCTTCAAGAGCGGTTTTCCGAACATCAGCAAAGTTCGCGCCCTCGCCTCCCGCCAAGACAAGACGATGCGGCAAGCCTGTTTTCTTTTTGAAAATATCAAAAGCTTTTATAAGCTCGCAATGCCTTTTAAAAGGAGACGACATTGTTGACGAATAAATAAAATAAGGTCTTTTTACAGAAAACGGATTTATCTCGACGAAATCATTCGGAAACATATCAGTCTGATAAAACATCGAGTGATCGATTCCGTTATGAATCACAACAATTTTATCCTGGCTTATTCCTATCTTTTTCAAATCTTTTTTTATAAAATTGCTTGCCGCAATAATCTTGTCAACTTTTTTTAGCCCCTTTTTCAATGAAATACGCTCAAAAAAATTTTTCGACGCAAAAAGGTTCTGCACAATATCATTCACGGCAGCGACAGAAGGAATGTTAAAATGACACGGCAGGACATTTGACGCGGCCGGGAAAAAAATCACATCATATTTACGCTTTTTCCCAAAATGATTGCAAATAAATCTATGCCAAATTTTTTCAGCTTTTTCATTGTCAGGAAGAATAACCGGCTCAAAAGCAAGATTATTTTCGCGGGCATAAGTATAACGGTCGATTTCCGCTCCGAAAAGCTCAAATGAAGTCTCATCCGTATTTTTGAATTTCTGAACGAGCGAAGAAAAATAAGATCCGATTCCAGAACGTCCGTGTCCGCATTCAAAAGTATCAATACCGATTTTCATTTGGCCATTGTAGCAAGTTTTAATTTTCCGTGCTATAGTAGCGCCTATGGATAAAGCAAAATCATTTTCAGAATTAAATATCAGCGAAAAATACATTGAAAATCTAAAATCACATGAAATCACAGAACCGACGGCAGTTCAGTCACAGGCAATTCCAGAAATTTTAGCCGGAAAAAGCCTTTTGTTCCAAAGTGAAACCGGAACAGGAAAAACGCTCGCGTATCTTCTTCCGCTTTTTGAAAGGATTGAAAAGCAGGAAAATCCGAAAAAAGAAGCCAGAATTTTGATAATTGCGCCTACTATCGAGCTTGCCTCGCAGATAAAATCGCAGGTTCAGATGGCGACAGACTCAAAAGCCGCTCTTTTAGTTGGAGGCGCCCCTATAAAACGGCAGATTGAGGTTCTAAAAGAAAAGCCTCTGACTGTGATAGGCGGTCCAGCAAGGCTTCTTGAGCTTTTCCATCTCAAAAAACTTCGGCTTGACGGAATTCAGGCGGTTGTTCTTGACGAAGCAGACCGTCTAATCTCGCCTGAAATCAAAGACGACACAATCGCCTTGATTAACGCGATGAAAAAGGACGTTCAGCTGATTGCGGCAAGCGCAACGATAACAGGCTCGACTCAAAAAACATTGCAGGAAACCAGAATCAAGAAAAACGGAGCGACTGAAAGCGATATTGAAACACTTTTTCTTCCTCCGGAAGATGTCCTTAGAAAACGAATCACGCACTATGCGCTTTTTGCAGAATCAAGAGACAAAATCGACACGCTCAGAAAATATCTCATCGCAGAAAAACCTGTGAAAGCTCTTGTCTTCACGTCTAAGCTAGATCAAGTCGCTAATATAGTCGCGAAATTGCGGTACAAAAACATAGACTGCTTCGGTCTGACCGCAAAAATGGACAAGACAGACAGAAAATCGACAATTGACAGATTTAGAAGCGGAAAAATAAAGCTGCTGATCACAAGCGACTTAGCCAGCCGGGGTCTTGACATTCCGAACATCACGCACATTATCCAGATGGATTTGCCGTCTGACGAGGATTTCTTTATTCATAGAGCCGGAAGAACAGCCCGCGCAGGAAAGACGGGAAGCAACATGGTCATCGGTGACGCATATGAAATGAGAAAATACGCATCGCTAGAAAAAAAGCTTAAAATCACCGTCTATCCGAGAATTTTGTACAAGGGAAAGCTCGAAGATCCAGACAAATTTTTGCAGAGCGAAGACAAAAAAGAAGAATAATTTTCTGCCGGTTCAGAGCAAACGCAATGAGCCGTCTTTTTGCAATTTTCCGCAAACCATGAGCGCCACATTCATACAGCGCGCTTTTTCATAGAAACTCGGCCCGCTTAGCTTTCGTTTTCTGGCTCAAGAGTCTCTTTTTGTGTCTGATTGAAACGCTAGAAAGTTATTATTATAATAAAAAGACATCTAAAAATGAGGTTTCCTTGTGTTCTTAAAATATCTTGACATTTTCGGATTCAAATCTTTTGCCGATAAAACTCATATTGAATTTGCAGACGGAATCACAGCGCTTTTAGGGCCGAACGGCTGCGGAAAAAGTAATGTTGTTGACGCTGTAAAATGGGTTCTTGCAGAAAACAAGGCGAAAAATCTCCGTGCGGACACAATGGAATCGGTTATTTTCAACGGAACTGAAACACGCCCGCCGCTTAACATCGCTGAAGTAACGCTCACAATATC
>CAVDRA010000110.1:0-5847 GCA_963611155.1 bacterium
CTCAAAGCCTTCGCTTCAATCTGGCGGATTCGCTCGCGGGTTACATTGAAATAAAGCCCGACCTCTTCCAAAGTAAGCGAGTATCCATCCACCAAACCGAATCGCATCTTCAGAACTTCCTGCTCGCGCAAAGGCAAAGTTCCCAAAACCTCGCGAAGCTGCTCTTGAAGAAGCGTGTATGCAGTCTGATTTGCAGGATTTTCAACATCCTTGTCTTCAATAAAGTCTCCAAGCTGGCTGTCTTCCTCTTCGCCGATCGGAGTCTCCAAAGAAATAGGATCGCGGGCAACGCTTTTCACCTGCTTTACACGTGTGACAGGCCAGCCAAGCTGCTGCGCAATTTCTTCATCTGTAGGCTCGCGTCCAAGTTTCTGCATAAGCTGTCTGCCTTCACGGACAACCTTGTTAATCTGTTCAATCATGTGGACAGGAACACGGATCGTGCGCGCCTGATCAGAAATCGAACGGGTGATCGCCTGACGAATCCACCAAGTCGCATAAGTAGAAAATTTATAGCCCTTCCTATACTCAAATTTCTCGACAGCCTTTATAAGCCCGATATTTCCTTCCTGAACCAAATCAAAGAACTGAAGTCCGCGGTTTGTATATTTTTTTGCGATCGAAACAACAAGGCGCAAGTTCGCATTGATAAGCTTATTCTTCGCTTTTTCAAGCATCTCGCGCCCGCGGTTAATCTCCGCTGACATCTCAAGAATCTCATCTATGCTGTTTTCAAAATCATATTCCATTCTGCGGAGCTTTCGGTCGATTTTCTGAATCTGTGTATAGACATCGCGGATCTCGTCGCTTTTCATGCTCAGCTCGTTCTCAAGCTTCACTGCCTCAGAATGAATTGCAAGCCGGCGGCCAAGACGCCTGAGCTCTGTTGAATTTGCGATACGGAGCTCTTTCATTTTCTTTTCTTGCTTATGTTTGTACTCGTCAATTTTTTGTGTGGCATCAACAAATTTTCCGCTGAATTTTTCTATTTCCTCAGACTGAATATCAATTTTCTGAAGTTCCGGCATGATTTTGTCTCTAAGATCCAAAAGCTGCTTATCCTGGAAAATTTCAGCAAACTGGCCGGACTCAAAAAGCTGCTTTTTCAAATTCATGTAAGTCTTCATATTATCTTTTACAGCGCGCAAATTCTCGCCGTAACAGCTTCTTAAACGCCGTTTTTCTGTCTGAGCCTCGTTGATTTCCTTGCGGGCTTTCCCCTGAGGATCTATTTTCGCAAAAGCCTTCTGGCAAATCGAAAAGAATTCAGGAATCATCATTCCGGACTTTTTAATCACATCTTTGATGATATTTTCCCCGTCTTCCATCTGTTTAGAATAAATAACTTCCTGTTCGGCAGTCAAAAGTTTTTCTTTTCCGATTTCACGGAGATAAAGGCGGATCGGATCATCAACGCTTGAATTTTTGTCGCCATTCACAAGGCGGGTTTTGTCAGAATCGTCGTCTTCCTTCTGCTCATCATCAAACGACTCGTCGTCCTCGTCGTCAAGAAGCTCGTCGTCCTCGTCATCCTTGTCTTCATCTTCAAGTCCCGCGCCTTCTTCCATAACTGGAATATTATGCTGGGCAAAAAGCTGAAGAACCTCGTCCATCTTAGGAGAATTCACAAAATCCTGCCCCAGCTGCTCGTTGATTTCATCCCAAGAGATAACCTGCTTGCCTTTGGCATACTCTAAAAGTTTTTCAACTTTAGGATCTAATTCCTGATCCATTTTTTCATCCTTTTTAAATTATTCAGAAACTGCAAAGCCAAAAAGGCTCTGTTTCAGCATATTGTCAATATCTATTTTTTCAGAAAGAAGGCGCGTCAAAAGCTCTTGCTCCTCAACAGAAACAGGATTTGCCGGCAATTTCCTCATCTGAAGAATCAGCGAATTCCTCTTCTTCTCCAGGCTCCTTCTTTTTATGAGCGCAATACCGTCCATGACAGACTGTCTGTTATTTTTCGAAAATTCTCCTGATGCAACCGTTGAAGCAATCAGTTTCTGCATATTCTCGTCATCGCACCGGCTAAGCACCTCGTTAAAAGAAAGACCGCCGCTTTCACAGCACTTCTTTAAAAGAGCAAATAAATATTTTGCGTCAGGATTTTCAAAATCGTTCTCAGACAACTGGCTGTTCATCAGCTCAAACTGATTTGTATCGGATATAACGGCAAGAACTGCTCGAAGCTCTGAATCAATCTTCACAGATTTTTTCGAGGCTACCGAATTTTGCACCGCATTCTGAACAAAAACACGCCTTTCAGCCTGACCGCGATTAAAATAATCCCTTCTGACCGCTTCAGGAGAAATATTGAATTCCTGGCTGAGCAAATCAAGACTCGATTCTTTCTGAATGTCATTCTGCAGCGCATCTATGTAAGGGAAAAATTCCAAAGCAGCCTTTGTTTTTCCTTCGGGTGTATCAACCTGATATTTCTGCGACAGAGATGACAACAGATAATCACTGTCTAATATAGCCGATTCGACATCATCCGTCAAGGATTTGCCGCCCAAACGGACCATAATTTCAGCAGGATCTTTTCCGCCATGAAGCCTTATGACTTTTGTTGTGATGCCCTGCTTTCTGCACATCAGAATAGCGCGCACGGTTGCCGCCTGTCCCGCCCCGTCGCTGTCAAACGAAAGAAGAATTTCTTTTTTCGCGAAACCTTTCAATATATTGATCTGCTCGTCTGTCAGAGCAGTTCCGCATGTTGCGACCGCATTTGCTATTCCGCACTGGTGATAGGCAATGCAGTCCATATATCCTTCGCAAATTATCGCGGATTTTTTCTCGCTTATAGCGCTTTTCGCGAAATTAAAGGCAAACAAAGTCTCCCTTTTCTGGTACTGGATTAAATCGCCGCCTGAATTCAGATATTTCGGAGAGGAATCGGAATTTCCGCGCAGAAAACGCCCTCCGAAAGCCACAACCTGGCCTCTTCGGTCAAAAATCGGAAACATAAGCCGGTCGGAAAAAAAAGAAAATTCCGGATATTTTCTGCTGAAAAGCCCCGAGCTGTCCAAAAAATCATCGCTGAAATTTTTCGACTTTAAAAAACGCCTGAGCCATTTACGGTCGGCTGGAGCATATCCAATCTTGAATTTTGAGAGAGTCTCGCGGGTAAGTCCGCGTCCTGTAATATAGTCAAGCGCGAACTTTCCCGCCGGAGTGTTCAAAAGACCGTAATGAAACATGTCGGCAACACGGCTGTAAAGCTCGATATACTGGGATTTTCTGTTTTCGGTTTGATTCTGCTGAGGACTAAATCCGCCGTCTTCATATTTAACTTCGATTCCGGCACGTCTGGCAAGAAATTCGATGGCTTCAGGATACTTGAATTTCTCCATTTCCATTACAAATTTAATCGCATCCCCGCCAGCATGGCAACCAAAACAGTAATACATATGCCTGTCAGGAGTGACGCAGAACGAGGGAGTTTTCTCGCTGTGGAAAGGACAGCAGCCCCACCACTGGTTACCCCGCTGCTCAAGAGAAACATATTCGCCGACAACCGAGACAATATCCACGGAGGAAACTATCTGCTCTTTTGTCTCCCGGGAAATTTTTCCAGACATCAGTTTCCGCCTGCCGCCTTTTTCGTTCTATAGGAAATAATAGCCCGTTCATGCTCAGACTGGGTTCTCGAGAAATTATGAGCTCCAGAACCGTCGCCCTTCAAGACAAAAAATCTGTAGTCGGTCTTTGCAGGCTCAGCGGCGGCTTTCAAGGCGACCATTCCGGGATTTGAGATAGGCCCCGGCGTAAGGCCTGCCCATTTGTAAGTATTGTAGGGGCTGTTTATTTTCAGGTCATCATAAGTAATCACTTCAGGATGAGGCTTTCCTTGTATTTCAGTGATTATATATTCAATTGTGGCACAAGAGTAAAGTCCCGAGCCGTCGTTTATCCTGTTAAGGAATGCGCTCGCGATCAAAGGAGCTTCCGAGGCGACTCTGTACTCACGCTCAACGATAGATGCAAGAATCAGAGTCTTGTAAAATTCGTCAGGAGATTTTCCAGCCAATTCAGGAATTTGCCTTGCATGGTCAAAAAAATTGTCGGCCATCATAAAAAGAGCTGTTCTAGCTGACATTCCCGGAGTAAAATTATAAGTGTCTGGAAAAAGAAAACCCTGGAAATCCGCGGCATGAATGCAGTATTTTTCAAGATTTTCCTTAGAGGAAGCTTCTACAATAAAATCATCAGCCTTGCAGACAGATTTCTCCTCAAGAATACGGGCGATTTTTTTCAGGGTCAGACCTTCAGGAACAACCGTCCTTATATATTCCTGCTTTCCGGAGTCAAAAAGGGAAAGAATCTCCCTTACGCTCATCGAAGAGGAAAGCGAGTAAATCCCGGATTTCATGACCGGAGTTTTTTTCATAAAGACAAGGAACGGAAAACGCACCGCAAAATAAAACGCGCCCTCGCTTTTTATCAGCTTTTTTTCCGCAAGCGAAGAAGCGACAGACTTTATGCCGGCGCCCGAAGAAATTTCAAAACGCTCGATACGGGCGTTGGATTTTGAGTCAACGGCGCCAAGCTGAATTTCAAAAAGCAGAAAAAGAGACACCGCAACCGCTAAAAGCCCCGCAAAAAAACATAGCAGGAAAGCAAGGAAACATTCTTTGTTCTTGTTCATGAGTAAAAAGCCTCGGCCTCGCCAATCGACATGGAACTATAAACAACTCTCTCGACTTTCATTGAAAAATCAAGAAGACCGTCAGGAATCTCCTCCTGGTGATTTCTGAAAAATCTCGCGAGAATTCTGATTTCACGCTCCGTAAAATGATAGTCAAGCGAAATTCTATTTTTATTTTCTGTCATAATTTTATTTTCAGTCCTTCAACAGCAAGAAAAACCTCAAGATTTCCGGTTAAAATATAATCAGAATACCAGCGGGCGGCTGTAAGAATTTTATTAAGTTTCTTGTCATCATAAGCAGGCTCATGATGAAAAAGATAAATTCTCTTCACATTCCAAAACGATGCGAAATCAAGAGCGCGACAAAAAGCGGAATGTCCCCAATACTCCTTTCTTGCTGCTTCCTCGGCTGTGTACTGCGCATCAAAAACAAGCGCGTCCGCATTTTCAAACACAGCTTTCATCTGCGGAGTGTTCTCAAAATCGCCGGCGCAAAGCTCCACATCCGTCGCGTACACAAATTTTTTTTCGTTTTCAGAAACGCAATAGCTACACGAGCCGCCCGGATGAGACATCCGGATGGAATTCACACGCAGGTTTCCAATCTGGAACTCCTTTCCGGCCTCAATCTGATGAAAAGCAATTTTTTTGGAAAAAGAATCAAAAGAGACAGGATAATAAGGTTTTTCCATCTGGCCAGACAAAATCCCGCGCATATTTTCAAACGGAGAATAAACATCAAAAACTGAATTTTGATTGTACACAGAATCGAAAAACGGAAGCCCCTGAACATGATCCCAATGAAAATGGGAAAAAAAGAGGCTATAACGCGAATGAGCGCCAGAGGCAAAATCCGATTTTCCAAGACTCCTGATTCCGCTTCCGGCATCAAAAATAATTTTTTCGCCGTCTTCCGAAACAAGAGAGACGCAGGGAGTGTTTCCTCCGGCTGTTCCGTAAAGCCATTCAGGAAGGTTTTCCAGGAACCTTTCTTTTGATTCTTCTGATTCAAGATCTTCTGGAGATGTCCGCCGGATAACCTCATCGATTTTTTCCCTAACTTGCTCCGGCGACAGGGGCGACGGCACAGACCCTCTTACGCCCCAAAACTGAATTTCCAATAAAAGTCTCCCAGGCCCAATATTTTATTTTCAGCCTTTAGCTTCTCAAAGTTTCTATCTGATACCTATGAAG
>CAVDRA010000111.1:0-5837 GCA_963611155.1 bacterium
CGTTCACGTCGTTTTCAAGGGCGCTTATTTTCGATTCTACCGTTCCGTTCAAGCCGTCAACACGCTCGTTCACGTCATTTTCAAGATTGGCGACCTTTGTCTCTACAGCCTCGTTAAGATTTGAAACGCGCTCATTTATACTCTCCTCAAGACCGCTCACCTTTGAGTCTACTATATCGTTAAGACCTTCCACGCGGTCACCGACATTCCGCTCAAGCTCGCTCACCTTTGAGTCCACTGAGCTTTCAAGATAAGTCACCTTCTCATTTACACTATCGTCCAGACCGCCGACTTTTGAATCGACAAAATCTTTAAGACCGTTAACCTTTTCGTCAATCTGGCCGACAATTCCCTGCACCTTTGAATCCACATCTATGTTCAGAGTGCTGATTTTACTGTCAACAATGTCCTGAATTCCGGAAGTTTTCTCCTCGAGAGACTTGTCCATTTCAGCGATTTTTTCAGAAACAGCATTTTGAATAACATCAACTTTGCGGCTAACCTCTCCCTGAAGCTCAGAAACTTTTCCGTTTACATCATGCTGAAGCTGTTCAACAGTTCCGTTTACCATGTCGGTAAGATTTTCTACATTCTGGTCAACTTCCGTCTGCAAGCTCGTTATTTTTGTCACGAGATCTTTCTGCAAATCTGTAACTTTCTGTTCAACGCCGCTTGAAAGAACGCTGAATTTCTGCACAACTCCGTTCTGAAGCTCAGAAAATTTATCCTCGACCCCTGTGCTCAAAGTCTGGAGACGATTTTCAGCGGAAGAAGTCATTGTATTGATTTTATCAACAAATTCGGTAACCTGCGTGTTCACATCAGACTGCATTGTGTTGATTTTGTTTTCAACCGCAGATTTGTATGAAGCGAGATGATCATCTGAAATTTTCTGGTATTTTTCGTAAGCGGCATTCTCCTTTTCGCCTGCGCTCTGAATCGCCTCTTCGTAAAGATTTCCATATTTTTCCTGCAAAGATTGAATTTGACTTCCCAAGTCATCGCGCAAAGTCTGAAGAGTTTTTCCGTTTCCGTTTACTTCCGCGGCAAGCTCTTTTGCCGTAACCTTGGCGCTGCTCAACGCTTCGCTCAAAGTCCGCTTAAGATTTACACTTTCAGCCCCAAATTCATGATGCAAAGCCGCTGTTTTTTCTTTGACATCTTTTTCAAGCTGAGAAACGAGCTCTGAAACACCGTTCTGCATTTCAGAAACCTGCGTCGTTACACTCTGCTGGATTTCAGAAACCTGCGTCGTTACGCTTTGCCGGATTTCAGAAACCTGCGTCGTTACGCTCTGCTGGATTTCAGTTACACTCTGCCGAATTTCGGAAACCTGCGAAGAAACTGAATTTTCAATTTCAGACATTTTGTCTGCGGTATTCTGCTCGATTCCAGAAATTTTCTCGGCGACGTTCTGTTCAAATCCGGAAATTCTCTCCGTTACAGACCGCTCAGTTCCAGAAATTTTTTCTGACGCATTCTGCTGAATCTCGGAAATCTGGCTTTCCAAATTTTGCCGGATATCCGAAATTTGACTTTCTGAATTCTGTCTGATTTCTGAAATTTGAGAATCGAACGAATTTTGCGCGCTTGAAATCCGCGAGTCAAAATTATTCTGCATTTCCGAGAATTTTGCGCCGCTCGAATTTGAGAGCTCGTCGAAATTTGAAGCAAGACGCTCAGCAAGCATTTTTGTCTGCTCGTCAAGAGCGTTAAGAACCGCATTTTTACGGTTCTCAGAATCTTCATGAAGCTTTGAAAACGATTCGTCCTCAAGATTTTTTGCCTTTTCCACAGCGTTTTTGTAGGCTTCGGAAATACTTTTGTTAATATCCTCCAAAGCAGCCTGAGATTTTGAAAAAGACTCTTCGGAAATATTTTTTATCTGCTCAGCCTTTTCTTTATACTGATTCAAGAGTTCCGTTCCAATCAGCTTAAGGCTTTCATTGTTTCTTTTTGCAAACTCGGCTGAAATTTGGGGCAGGCGGGACTCAAGCTTTCCGGCCTGTTTTTCGGTGCTGTCAAGACGCGTGCTGATTTTGTCGATTACAGAAGACTCTTTTCTGACCTGAATCAAATTTTCCTCGACTTTCTGCGTCATTTCCATGAGTTCTTTGAGCACATCGCCGTAAGCGTTGATTTTCTGATCGATCGACTCAACTGTCGCAAACTGGCTGTCAAATTTCTGGCTTGCGTTTGAAAATTCCTCGATCTGTTTTTCAAGACGGCGGACAGCCCCGACAGCCTGCGCCTGACGGGTTTCCATGTCAGCGGAGATTGAATTTAAATTCTGTGCCTGTTTTTCAAAAAAATCTGAAAATTCTGAAATTCTTTTATCTGAATACCGTCTGACCTTGCCCATCGGGTCATCATTGTGGTCAAACTTGCGGAAAACAATAACGACGGCAGAAGCCACTACCGCAGACAGTAATATTGAAATTGCTAACACTTTTTTAGCCCACCCTTAAAAACAACTTGCTCGAGTATCTTCTATTTTGCGTTCCTGACTTTATTTTAGCAAAATATCTATGAATTGGCGATAATTTGAAAAAACGATATCCGCCTGACTCAATTTTTTGTTAAAGATTTTTTTTAGGCCACAAGCAATAACCGCAGTCTTCATTCCGGCATTTTTCGCGCCGATCAAATCGTATTTCACGCTGTTTCCGACATACAAAATTTCTTCAGGCTTAAGTTTCAAAGAAAGAGCCAAAACCCCGAACGGATATTTTGAAGGCTTTAACGCGCCAATCTGCTCTGTTCCAAGCGCGCAGTCGCAAAAGGAAGTCAATCCCCAAACATCGCCCTTCTGCTCCGGAGGAAAATCAGAAAGAAGCGCGATCTTATAGCCTTTTTCTTTTAAAAGACGAAATGCCTCGTCAACATTTTTGAAAGGCCTGATTTTCTTGAAATATTCTTTCAGGCCGTCATAAGCGATATTCGAGATTTTTGATTTCGCCTCGCTTGCCGTGCATCCGGTCTCCCTGGCAAAAAGCCGCGCCTGATATTCATAAAAATCCGGAAGAGGCGCCGTTCTGTGAAGAATATTCCTGACTTTATTGTAATGAAGATAAAAAAACAGATGCTTAATCACATAAGGAATAAGCCTGATGTTCAGAGAAGAAGCCGGATAAAGAGTGCCGTCAATGTCAAAAGCAACAGCCTTGATGTTTTTAAGCATAGCGGTTAATTATAGTATAAAAAGCGATAGATATAAAATAGACAATCACGAACAAAATTTTGAAAAGCTGCTAAAACCTCATGAAACCTTGCATAACGGCTAATTCGGGAAAAATCTGTCCGAAGCCAAAATCCGCGTCAAATGGACATAGCAGCCAGAATATTTTTTTGTGAACTGAGAAAGAGTCAGCTCCTTTCCGTTTTCAAAAATCACACAGCCAAACTGCCTGTTCTTATCAAAATAAGGGAAAACCGCGGCGCACTGGTCAAAAACGTAATATTCAGGTTTTCCGTCAGCAGGCGCAATCCGTCTTCTTACAGCGGCAAGATAAAAATAAGTCGGCTCGCCAGAAGCAAGAACGTAAAGAACAGGTTTTAGGGTTTTGATTTCATAGCCGGTATTTTTAATGTATCCAGCGACAGAAGTTATTCCTTTTGGAGTCACTTCAGAGCTGAAAGGCTCGATATTCACATCAACTCCAGAATTCTCATAAAGATAATTTTTTTTAGTCTGGATAGAAAGCCGCGCCGCCGCAAGATTCCGTGTCCAGTCCAAAGTAAATGAAAGATTTTCCTTCTGACCTTTTATGCCCGCATATCCGATAGGAGAAAAGGAAGTTGTGGCGCGCAAAAGAGGATTCAAATATGTTGAGCTGCCAGCCTGAGGCTCAACAAGACCGTCAACCAGCCATTTCAGAAATCCAGCCTCAGAAAGAGTCAGCTTGTTTTCAGCCTTGTCTGAATCAGAAACAAATCTCGCTTTTCCGTCGGAAATTTTTACAGGACTGTTGTTCTCGTCGTAGCAAGCGTCCCATTGATATTTGATTCTTGAGAGATTTTTTCTGACTGTGCCAATCATCTGAAAAGACGGCGAAAACTGCTCCGGATGGATGTCGGCGTATTTCCAGGGAAGCGATTTTTCCGTCAAACGCAAAACGTCAAAAAATGACGCTGTATAAAAATAGTCAAATTTCACTCCGACAGGAACTCCGCGTGAGGCAAAACAGCCGTCAATCACAAAATCCGCAGTTGATTTTTTTGAATCGGAAGAGGGAGCAAACTGAACATAAACATCGCTGTCGGCGGCAAAATAAAATCTTATATGAACAGGCTTTCCAGAACGGCTGTCGCGCATTAAAACCCATGAACCGCATGCGTCGGCAGGATATTCGCTCTCAAATTTCCGCGTTATTCCGTCCTCGGTGTAGACATCGACCGCAAGCAAACTTTCAGGCGCGACAATCACTGAATTGTAGACATCGCTTTCTTCCATTCTTACCTGAAAATTCTGCCCGACTGAATTTGCCCGGAGCTCAGTGCGTTTTGCGCGCAAATCATTTATATCTGAATAAAACCAGCTTTCCGCAACAGCAGAGCGAATTCCGCTTGAATCCGGAACATCGAATCTATTATATTCAGCCGTCAATGAAAAAATCGGCAGCGCAAAAATCAAAGAAAAAACAAAATTGAATTTAGGTTTCATAACAATGATTTTCGGCAAATTTTCGAGAGTTTTGAACAGGGAATTTTAAGAGGCAAGAAGAACAAGAAACAGGACATAGCAGCCATTCTAGCTTATCCATTCTATTCTGAGCTCAAATTCGAGAGCGCTTTGCTTCAGAAAAAAAAATCACTTTGTTCCGATTACATCGCGCATTTTTTCAGACAGATCAAGCTCAATATGAACATTTCTAAAACCCGCTTTCTTGAAAATTTCAGCAGTTTCCCCGGCATTATACTCTCCTGTCTCCATCAAAAGCACGCCGTTTTTTGAAAGATGTGAATAGCACTCCGGAACAAGCCGGCGGATTAGGGCAAGACCATCGTCGCTCCCGCTAGGATTTCCGATTTCGTCAACATCGCCGTCCAAAGCCAGAAGCGGCTCGCCGCGTCCGTCCGTCAAAAGCTCAACCGACTGCGAATGAGGAACATAAGGCGGATTTGTCACAATCACATCAAAAACAAAAGGAATTTGCTCAAAAAGATTCGACTGAACAAAACGGACTCTCTGCCGCAGGTCATCGCCTAAGATAGACTGAGCATTTTTTTTTGCGACTTCAAGCGCATCAAGGCTCAGGTCCGCAAAAACAAGCTCCGGAAGATTTTCAGGTTTCACACCGGCGTCCCCCTGCCCCGAAAGCCTTTTTTCAAGCTCCCTCAAGATACTAATCCCGACACAGCCCGAGCCTGCGCACATATCGCAGACAAGCGGAATATGCACAGGATAATTTTTTGAAAACGGCAGCGAATATTTATCCAAAATCTCATCGACCGCAAAATCGACAAGAATCTCAGTGTCAGGCTTCGGAATCAAGACAGACGGGCTTACATAAAAATCAAGGCCGTAAAATTCCTTGCTGTTTGTAATATAAGCGATGGGAAGCCCTGATTTCCGTTTTTCAACAGCGGATTCAATTTTTTTTAAAATTTCATCTTCAATCTCAAAATCCCGATGAAACAAAACCCAAGTTCTGTCATGGCCGGTAAAATGAGAAATAATCAGGTCTGTATCAAGAGAAGCTGTTTCAGCCTGATTTTTAAGAGAGCTGTTTACAGAATTAAGAAAAGCGGATTTTATAGAATTTATGGAATTTTGCCGGATTTCAGATATTTTCATTTCAAGATAAAAAAGACTGCGCCGCGAACTTATATAAAAC
>CAVDRA010000112.1:0-5829 GCA_963611155.1 bacterium
TGAATATACATTGCACCGAGTGCGCGGTCGTAGAGGCCGTATCCCGGCATGCATTTTTCGCCCCAGATCGTTCGTCCGTGATCAGGGCGGACAGGTCCGTCAAAACCAGTTTCGTACAGAGTTTTTACAGCTTCGTACATGTCAAAACTTCCGTCAGACGAAAGATGAGCTGCTTCTTCAAAAACTCCAGGGGCAAAATGATGAAGATTTCTTATGTGAGCAAAGTGAATTCTTCCTTTGCACGCTTTCATTATTTCTGGAATATTGTTATTTGGATTTGTTCCAAGGCTTCCCATGCAGAGAGTAATTCCGTTGTATTCTTTATCTACGGCTTTTAGCATTTTTAAGATTGAATCTTTGCTTGTAATAATGCGCGGTAAGCCAAAAACAGGCCATGCCGGATCATCCGGGTGAATTGCCATTTTCATATCGTATTTTTCGCAAACAGGCCCGATTGCTTTTAGAAAGTAAACAAGATTTTCAAAAAGTTTTTCTTCGCTTACGTTTTTGTATGCTTCGAACAATTCTTTTACTTTAGAAAGACGCTCAGGCTCCCAACCTGGCATTACAAAACCGTTTGAATTGTCCGTTGTTTTATCAAAAAAAGTCTGAGGGTCAATAGAATCTACAACTTTCTGGTCATAAGCGAGAACGGTTGAACCGTCCGGTCTCATTTTTGCAAGATCTGTGCGTGTCCAGTCAAAAACTGGCATAAAGTTGTAGCAGACCATGTGGATATTTTCTTCGCCAAGGGCAGAGAGCGATTTTATATAATTTTCGATATATTTATCACGGTCAGGACTGCCGATTTTTATTGTCTCGTGGACATTAACACTTTCGATTCCTGAAATTTCAAGTCCTGTACTTTGCACAATCTCTTTCAGATTTTTTACACGTTCTCTTTTCCATTCTTCTCCGGCAGGAACATCGTACAAAGTTGTTATTACGCCTTTTACTCCGGGAATCTGCCTAATCTGCTCGAGAGTTATAGAATCAAAACCAGGTCCATACCATCTTAATGTCATCTGCATAAAAATATCCTCGTTTTTACAATTTTTAACAAATAGAATGTGAGGCTGTCTAACAAGTTTGGCTCAAATACTAAAAACAAGTTCAGTATAACCTTACTTCTTTAGGCAGCCTCATTCAAAATCACACTGCGTATCCAAGAATTTTTGGAAGGAAGAGTGAAATTTGAGGAACGAATGTTACGAGCATAAGACCGACAATCATCGTAAGGTAGAACGGAATCATCGCCTTAGTTGTTTTTTCAATGCTGATTTTTCCTACACCGCAGCCTACAAACAATGCAGAACCAACTGGTGGAGTACACAAACCGATTGCAAGGTTAAAGATAAGCATTACGCCGAACTGAACGAGGCTCATTCCTGCAACGTCATGAACAACTGGAGCAAGAATTGGAGTTACGATCAAAATGAGCGGAGCCATATCCATAATGCAGCCCAAGAACAAAAGCATAATGTTGATGAGAAGCAGAAGAACAACCTTGTTTTCGCTGATTGTAAGAAGGGCTGTTGTAATGATTGTAGGAACCTTCAAAAGTGCAAGAAGATAACCGAAACCACCAGCCGCGGCAATCAAAGAAAATACCATTGCAAGTGTTTTTACAGTGTTCATCAAAAGTTTTGGCATCATAGAGATTTTAAGCTCTTTATAGACGAAAACTGAAATTATAAACGCGTAAATACAGGCAATAGCGGCAGATTCTGTAGCTGTGAACCAGCCGGCAGTAACACCGACGAGAATGATTACAGCAGTGAAAAGAGCAAGAATTGCGTCGAGACAAATTTTAACAGCCTGACGCAGACTGATTTTTTCGCCTTTTGGATAATGGCGGATAACGCTCATAATTCCGCAGACAATGAGGAACAAAATTCCAAGTGTGATTCCAGGAACAAGACCTGCCATAAAGAGAGCGCCAACAGAAACTCCGCCAGCTGCAACAGAATAGATAATCATGTTGTGGCTCGGAGGAATCAAGACACCCTGGCACGATGTAGCAACCGTTACGGCAACAGAATAGTCCTTGTCATATCCGCCCTTTACCATCATAGGAATTTCAATGGAACCGAGGGAAGAAACGTCTGCAACGGCTGAGCCGGACAAATGTCCAAAGAACATAGAAGCAAGAACGTTTACATACGAAAGACCGCCACGGAAGCGACCTACAATCGCATTTGCAGCCTGCAAAAGACGGTCGGAAATACCGCCGGCACCCATAATTTCTCCAGAAAGGATAAAGAACGGAATAGCCATCAAGCTGAAGGAGTTAATGCTTTTTCCCATCTGCTGAATAAAAGCCATTAACGGAATATGAACGTAAACAAGGGTAATGCACGAAGAAACTGCAAGAGCAAATGTTACCGGCATTTTAATTAAAATAAACAAAACGAAAGTTCCGAGCAGAAGCCAGATTGCTATTGTTGGATCATACATTTGTCTCACCTCCATCGTTTTTGCTGCTAGAAGACGTTCCTGCCAGCTGAGAAGCCATCGCATCGATTTTGCTCTGTCTCATATCCTCAACAATTTGCTGGTCAGTTTTTCCGTCTGACTTGCCTTCGATTTTTTCATGGCGATATTTACTAAGGCCAAACAAGTCTGTAAGGGCAAAATAGATAATAAAGACTCCGGCAACAGGCATCATGCTGTATGCTGTTCCTGCAGGCCACTGAGTTGCCGGCAAGGTGCTGTTCCAGGTCATCTGTGCAAGTTTGATTCCGTAGTAAACCAGAATGAATCCGAAGAAAACTGTTGCGCAAGTATTGAACTTTGTGATAACAAACTGGATTTTTTTCGGAAAGAGATTAAAGAACAGTGAGATTGCGATGTGAAGTCCTTTCTCAACACCGATTGCCATAGCTATAAAAGCTGTCCATACCATCAAAAGAAGAGCGACTTCTTCAGACCACATAAACGACTTATGCAGAATAAGACGGCCGAAAACCTCGAGACTTACGATTATTACAATCACAAGGATTACAAGCTTTGAGAATTCAAGAAGAACGCGATAAATGCAGTCGAATACAAAGGTAACTGCAGAAACAGCTTTTTCTGCAGGCTTGTATTCTGGCTTGCAAATTTCTGATGGTGCGGATTTAAAGAAGTTCTTTATCTTTTCAATGATTGAATTCATATAAAATCCTCCGGGCAAAATTCTTTTTAAGAAATTTTGTTTAAGAAAAATTCTGCTATTTTTATCAATAAACAGAATGGAAGTGCGCCCCTAAAGTTGCCTTTGAAAGGGCATTTTTTTGCGAAAAAATTATGTTTTTTCCGATTCTTATGGTAATAAGTAAAATACTAAAATATTAGTTATTCTGGCAAAATAAAAGGCAAGGAGAATATTCCCCCCTGCCTATAAAAATTACTGTGCCTGAATTTCTTTGATTACATCTTCATAGCCAGCGCCGAACTGTGTATAGAGAGGCTGCATAGCTTCCTGGAATTTTTCCTTTTCTCCTGGCTCAAGTTCTGTGATCGTGCATCCCGCCGCGCGGACTTTTTCTTCAGAAACGCCCTCTTTTGCAGCCCAAAGCTCACGCTCTACTTTTGCAGATTCCAAAGCGCATTCTTTAATGATTGCTTTGTCTTCATCTGAGAATTTGTCCCAGGTGATTTTCGAGACAAGCTGCATTTCTGGAACGCGTGTGTGCTCGTCAAGAACATAGTATTTCGCAACTTCATAGTGTGAAACTGAATCGTAAGAAGGCCAGTTGTTTTCAGCTCCGTCGATTACGCCAGTCTGAAGTCCTGAGTAAACTTCTCCGTAAGCCATAGGCGTAGGGCTTGCGCCGAGAGCTGAAACCATTCCCATCATCATCTGAGATTCCTGAACACGGATCTTCAAGCCTTTCATATCTTCGAGCTTTGTGATTGGCCGTTTTGAGTCATAGAAGTTTCTAGCTCCTGCATCAAACCAAGAAAGACCAATCAAATTGTTTTTATCCATTGAATTTAAGAATCTGTCACCGATTTCTCCGTCAAGAACACGCCACATCTGATCGGCATCTTTATAAAGGTAAGGAAGCTGCAGAACGTTCAATGATTTTTCAAATTCTGAAAGCGGAGAAATTGAAACGCGTGTAAAATCAATTGCGCCAAACTGAAGCTGTTCAATTACAGCTTTTTCATCTCCAAGCTGTCCGCCATGGTAAACATCAATATGGATTCTTCCGTTTGTTTTCTGTTCAACGAGTTCTGCGAATTTGTAAGCAGCCTGAGTTGTAGGATAATCCTGAGCCTGATTTTCTGCATAGCGCAGAACCATTTTTTCGGACTTTTTTTCTTTGCAGCCTGTGAGCATCATTCCAGCAGCGAGCAATGCACAAGTTGCAGTTAGCATTGTTTTTTTCATAAAATTTTTCCTCCAAATATTATATGAAAAATTGATATACTAAAATATTAGCCTATGTTTTAATTCTAAATCCACAAAATAGCGGTTGTCAAACTTTTTATGCTAAATTGTCTTTTTGTTAATGCGGATTTTTTAAAAGATAGAGATTTTTGGATTTTTCAGAATGATTTTATGAGTTGACAACAATTCTTTAGTTCAAGGAAACTTGATTTTCAGAATACAGCGATTTTGGCTGCGCTTCTGAAAATCAAGCTGTTTTTTAACCGAATCTTTCTGATTTTTGATTTGTTACGATGCGGTAATCGGGGCTTTCGGGAATTTTATCATTACGCTTTGGATTCTTCGTTGTGACTGGTCTTCAACCGTGTAGACTATTTCATTTTTTGTGAGAATAGCGCCTGCTTCAGGAAGCTCGTCAAACTGCTCCATTAGCCAGCCGCCGAGCGTGTCATAATCGTCGCTGTCCAGGTTTGTCTTTAGAAGCTCGGTTATGTCGTCGAGTTTCATGTCTCCTGGAACGAGATATTCTGTTGGCGACAGTGGCTGAATTCTGTCCTCCGGGGAAACTTCCGAATTTTCTGCCATTACGCTTCTTCCAAAGACCGCGCGGAGGACATCGTCTGTTGTTACGATTCCTGAGTTGCTTCCGTTCTCGTCCACTGCAATCGCAAAGCTCACTTTTTCTTTTCGGAGCTTTACGAGAAGGTCTGCCGCAGAAAGCGTTTCCGGAATGAAAAGGGCAGGATGCATGCATCTTTCCGCGAAACTGCGTTTTGAATTAGCATCCGGATTTTTTGTGAGTATCGTCTTGTATAAGATGACTCCGAGCACGTTTTCAAAGCTGTTGTTTGTCGTGTTTTCTTTGTCTGGTCCGCAGACTGGAATCCTTGAGTATTTTGTCTCCCGGAAAATTCTTACGACTGTTTCGTAGTCGGCATTTGAAGGAATTGTTTTCACAAGGCTTCTGTGGCGCATTATGTCTTTGACAGTCATGTCCGAAAAATCAAAGATCCTGTAGAGCATTTTTTTCTCGTCGTGCTCAAGTGTTCCTTCTGTTTCTCCAACGTCAATAAGCGATTTAAGCTCTTCCTCTGTGATTGCAGTCGAGTCGTGCTTGAAAAGGCCGTTCATGGCAATTGTGATTCCGTTTGTTACTTTCGCAAAGAACCAGACAACGGGAAAAAGAATTTTTTCAAGTATGATTAGCGGGAAGGAATATTTTTGGGCAACTTGAATAGGCTTTACAGAGGCGACTGTTTTCGGAGAAATTTCGCCGAAAATAATCAGAACAAAAGCCATTATGACTGTCGCATAGGTCGCACCGACACCTCCGCAAAGATTTATCGCGACTGTGGCCGCAAGTCCCGAAGCTAACGACGTAATAAAATTTATTCCGATCAGAACGAGCGAGAGAAGCCTGTCCGTGTTTTTCTTTAAAAAGGCGACTCTCC
>CAVDRA010000113.1:0-5816 GCA_963611155.1 bacterium
CAGTCTGTCCGTCGGCAGCAGTAGAGAAGATCTGGCTCTTCTTTGTAGGAATTGTTGTATTTCTTGGAATGAGCTTTGTCATTACTCCGCCCATTGTTTCGATACCAAGAGAAAGTGGAGTTACATCGAGAAGAAGAACGTCTTTTACATCGCCTGCAAGAACACCGCCCTGGATTGCAGCGCCCATAGAAACTGCTTCGTCCGGGTTGATTCCCTTTAACGGTTCCTTTCCAAAGAAATTCTTTACAACTTCCTGGAATTTCGGCATACGAGAAGAACCGCCAATCAAAAGAACTTCGTTAATCTGGTCTTTTGTGTATCCTGAATCTTTAAGAGCGTTCTGGCAAGGAATAAGAACTCTGTCCCACAAGCTCTGTGTCATCTCCTCGAACTGAGCTCGTGTAAGTGTCTTCTGCAAGTGCTTCGGACCTGTAGCGTCAGCTGTGATGAACGGCAAGTTGATGTCTGTTGAAGACTGGTTAGAAAGAGCGATTTTTGCTTTTTCTGACTCGTCCTTAATACGCTGCATTGCCATCGGATCTTTTGAAAGGTCAATTCCTGTGTCAGCCTTGAAAGAATTCACAAGCCAGTCAGAAATTGCGTTATCCCAGTCAGCTCCGCCAAGGTGAGTATCGCCGTTTGTAGCCTTTACTTCAAATACGCCGTCAGCCATATCGAGGATTGTAACATCGAGAGTTCCGCCGCCTTCATCGATTACAGCGAGAACTTTCTCTGCGTTTTTATCCTCTTTGAATCCGAAAGCAAGAGCGGCTGCTGTAGGCTCGTTGATAATACGCTTTACATTCAAACCGGCGATTGTTCCGGCATCTTTTGTGGCCTGGCGCTGAGCGTCATTAAAGTAAGCAGGAACTGTGATTACAGCGTCTGTAACTTTTTCTCCGAGATAATCCTCAGCAGTTTTCTTCATTTTCTGCAAGATGAACGCAGAAATTTCCTGCGGCGAGTATTCTTTCTGCTGGCCGTTGTCTGTTACAACAACTGCAACATTTTCGCCCTTCTGAACGATTCCATAAGGAACACGTTTAATTTCGTCCTGAAGATCTGCATAATGTTTACCAATAAGACGTTTTACTTCGTAAACTGTGTTTTTTGGATTTGTGATTGCCTGGTTTTTAGCAGACTGACCAACAATGCGTTCACCTTTTGCTGTAAAGCCAACGATTGAAGGAGTAATTCTTCCGCCTTCTGAATTCTGAATGACAGTTGCCTGTCCGTTTTCCATAACGGAAACTTCCGATGTTGTAGTTCCCAAGTCAATTCCAATAATCTTTGCCATAATATATTGTCCTCCGTAAGTTATTTTCTAATTACTCGCACTTAGGCTTTTCAACCATTACTTTTGCATGGCGAATAACCCTGTCTTTTAGCTTGTAGCCCTTAAGATAAACAGCTTTGAGTTTTTCTTTGGCTACATCGCCTTCTGTGCTTCCAATCGCCTCGTGAAGCTCAGGGTCAAAGTCCTCGCCTTCTGCCCCGAACGGAACAAGGTTGTATTTGTTTTCAAGCAGGCTTGTAAGAGATTTGTTTATCATCTTAACTCCGTCAGCAATTGATTTTACATCTGTTGCAGTCTCAGCGGCCTGAGCTGTTCTGTCGAAGTTGTCAAGAGAATCAAGCAAATCCTTTAGAAGACCTTCGTTCGCATAAGCAACCGCATCTTCCTTCTGCTTGAGCATGTTTTTGCGCCAGTTGTCAGTCTCAGCAGCCTTGTAAAGAGCCTGTGTCTTCAAGTCCTTTATTTCAGCTTCAAGCTCTGCGATCCGTTCTTCGGCTGTCTTAGGCTTTTCCTGAGTGTCAGCAGCTTCAGCGCCGTCTTTTTTAGGCTCCGCTGCATCTTTTTCAGCCGCATTCTCCTCAGACCCAGCCTGCTGGCTAGCGTTTTCTTCTTTTTTCTGAGTTTCCTCGCATTTTTTCTGTTCTGAACATTGTTCGGAATGTTCATGTTTTTCATGTTCTTTTTTCATTTTTAAGTCCTGTAAATCATTCTTATGCATTAAAGATACAAAAACGCAGATAAAATCGTCAATAAAAAATTTTCATGCTTGCGGCCCGCATTTTTTTCAGCAATAACGATATTCAGCCTCTCCTTTTCCATTCAAGAAGATTTTTACACGGCTGTTCTCCATGAATGAATTATCGAAAAACGACTGAATATCCATCGTGCCGCCGCCTAAAAGCTCGTCCGGATTGTAGCTAAGCGACAAAACGCTTTCCTCTCCCTCGCCGTAAAGCCGTGACAAAGCGCCGTTCAACCGGACAACATTGCTCACAACTTCAAAAAGCTCGCTTTTGTTTTTTTCAGCGTACTTGAATTTTAAGAATTCAAGCTGCATTTTCTCGATTTCCTTGTGGCATGATTTATCTACGCTCCAGCCTGAATTCAAGCCGCAAGAGCTATGGTTTTGCCATTCCGCAAAATCCTTGAAAAATTTGTCAGAAGTCATTTTTAAAGGAGCTAAAACAGACAAAAACCATGTTACAGCGCGTCCGAAAGTGTAGAAAACCTGGCAGGCAAAAGCAGTCTCGCCAGTCATCTTGATGTCCTGAGTTGAAAAAGTAGAAGTTGGCTTTGGAAGCGAAAAATCTGATTTTTCTTCAGAGGAGATTTCAAGCTGCGGAAAATCGATATGATTCGGATAAAGCGAAACAGCAAAATTTAGCCTGTCGCGGAAAAGCTTTACGCTGTCGCCATCTGAACGCGAAAAATCAAGCTCAAAGCCGAAAACAAGCCCCAGCATATTCAGCGTCTGAGCACGGCGGGAATAAAATTTCTTGTCAAAAAGATACGCGCCGTTTTTGCTTTCCCCTGTGAGAGGAATTTCTATTGAACAGTTAACCTCTGAGCAGGCGCGGCAAACGTCCATATCAAGAATTTCGGCTGAAAGCGGAAGAGTCAAAAAAAGCTCCGGACAATTCCGCCCGGCAAAATTCAGGAATTTTATAAGTTTGCCCTTATGGTTCAATATAGAAGAATCCTGCAAAATAAATTCGGTCATTCCGCTTTTTACAGCTTTTGAAAGAGAGTCTTCAAGATTTTCAGAATTGATTTTAAAGGATCCGTTTTTCATTTTGTTACTCTTCAGAGAGTTTTCAAAAAAAATTCAGCACGACGATACTCTTGGAATCTACACATCGCTTTCTCTTTTCTGCCTTTTCAAGCAAAATAATTACAGCAGATTAATTCCGTGAGCTTTGCAGTCTCCGCGCATTTTTTCAGGCCAAATAGAAACCTGTGTCTCGCCGATGTGCGCTTTTCTGAGGAAGAACATGCACAAGCGGCTCTGGCCGATTCCGCCGCCCATTGTCTGCGCAAGCTCGCCTGACAAAAGTTTCCTGTGGAATTCAAGATTTGCCCGCTCAGGGCAGCCTCGCTCTTCAAGCTGCGCTTTCAGGCTTTCCGGATTAACGCGGATTCCCATTGAAGAAAGCTCCAGCGAAGACTGCAAGACAGAATCCCAGACAAGCAAGTCGCCGTTAAGACCTCTGTGTCCGTCGCCTGTCTCGGTAATCCAGTCGTCATAGTCAGGCGCGCGGCCGTCATGAATCGAGCCGTCAGGCAATTTTCCGCCGATTCCAATCAAGAATACAGCTCCGTATTCCTGGCAAATTTTGTTTTCGCGCTCTTTCGGAGACAAATCCGGATACTGACGCTGCAAATCATCACTGAAAATGAATTTCACAGTTTCAGGCAAGACAGGCTCAATCATCGAATATCTGTCGTAAATAAAAAACTCAGTGCGTTTAAGGCAGTCGTAAATCTTTTTGACAGCCTCTTTAAGATACATCACAGTGCGGTCTTCATCGCTGATTGCGCGGCACCAGTCCCACTGATCAACATAAATCGAATGAACATTATCCAAATCCTCGTCAGCGCGGATTGCGTTCATGTCAGTGTAAATTCCAAAGCCAGGCTCGAGATTCATTTCAGTGACTTTTACACGCTTCCATTTTGCAAGCGAATGGACAATCTCCATTTTTGCGTCGCCCATATCCTTTACAGGAAAGCTTACGGCGCGCTCAACTCCGTTCAAGTCGTCATTCAGTCCTTTTCCGCTCTCAACAAAAAGCGGCGCCGTTACACGCGTCAAATTCAAAGCCGTAGACAGCTGAAGCTGAAAAAAATCTTTTATCAAAACGATTGCGTGCTCTGTCTCTTTCTCGCTGAGCACCGACTTGTAATTCTCTGGAAAAATCAAGCTAGACATTCTATTATCCTCTATTTTTGGGCGTTTTGGCTGCGCCAGCTGCGCTTCGCTTGCCGTCGGGTCTTTCGCGGTTCCGCGCAGTGCGCTTCATTCCAAAAATTTATTTCGCTTCGTTTCACTCCGCTCAAAAATTTTCGGAACGGCTTCGCCGCCTCGCAGCATGCTTTGCATGCAGAGCCCCTAACGCAGGTATCAAAAAACAACTCATTTTATTGAATTTAATCCATTTAGAAAATAGAAAAAAAACGCGCCGTTGTTCTAAAAATCAAAAATAAAAGCTAAAATATCTTTGCTATGCCAAAGAAAAAATCACAAAGAACGAATTCACGGAAAAACAGCTCCAGAAAAGCACGAAAAACGACTTTCGGAAAAATCGTTTCAGTTTTGGTCGTCATTTTTGCTGTCGGATATTTTCTATATAAAAATGTTCCGCAATTTCATGATTTTGCTGACGTAAAGATTGCAAATGTGAGAACAGAACTCTCAAAATATCTGCCGGAAGAAAATCAAAAAACGGCGGGCAAAGCAACAGCCACAGAAAAAAAGGAAAAAACAGAATCCTCAAAAATTCAAAATGAAGATTCAACTCTTCAAAACAAAGATTCAGCGGCAAATCTGGAAAATTATCAGAGCCGGAAAAATCAGCAAGATACAGAAGCAAAAAAACAGAAGAATCAAAATCCTGAGAAAAAATCTGAGCCAAAAACATCAGGAAACGGATTTGTCCAGCTTCCGAAAAATCTTGAATTTCCGCTTTGCGCCGGAGCAAATCACGATTCTGACCACGAAAGACGAAATTTTGAATATTATTCAATCTGCTACCGCGAAAGCTATGAGCAGGCCGAATGGAGCGCATATTGTCTTACTTCAGGCCATCTGGTAAAAAACGCCTCGCGCTCAGACGATTTTCGCCCGGATCCGGAAATTTCCACAGGCTCGGCAACTTTAGCAGACTACAAAGGAAGCGGCTACGACCGCGGACATCTTTCTCCGGCGGCAGATTTTTCGTTTGACAAAGACGCGATGAGCGAAACTTTTTATATGTCGAACATGAGTCCGCAGGCAGGAAGCTTCAACAGGGGAATCTGGAAAGACCTGGAGTCTTCAGTGCGCGCGTGGGCAAAAAAATTCGGCCGTGTCTACGTTGTTTCAGGTCCGGTTCTCGACAAGAAGGCAGGCGACTATGAATCTATCGGAAAAAACAAGGTCAGCATTCCGCAGTATTATTACAAGGTTCTGCTTGCGCCGGTTTATGAAGATGAGTCAGACAAAGAAACACCGGACGACGCAAAAAATGTTGCGGCCATCGGATTTATTTTTCCGAACACAAAATGCCAAGGCCAGATTTTCGACTACGCTGTGAGCATTGATGAAGTTGAAAGCCGCACAGGAATCGATTTCTTTGATGAGCTTGAAGATACGGTTGAAAATGCGGCGGAAGCCCGTTTTGAAAAAAGTGTCTGGAAATAGAAAAAAAATTATCGCGAATTCTTTGCCAGGATTAAGTTGAGTATATTCGCGCGCGCTTTTGTTTTCCGCACCGTTAAAATTTTTTGTGTTGGGGCTGTCTTAAAAGCAGTGTATAGATTC
>CAVDRA010000114.1:0-5803 GCA_963611155.1 bacterium
TTTTCTTCTTCGTTCCATGCAAAATATGGAAAGTCAATAATCCATGCAAAGTGGAATTCGTCGTTTGGATTGTAAAGATTTAAATCTTTTCCCAACTGCTTACGAACGGCGCCAAGAGCAACGCATGCTGTCTGCCATTTTTCGTCGCTTACAAAAAGTAAAAGGTCATTCTTTTCAGCACCAAGTTTTGAACAGATTTCGTTTTCTTTTCCTGCAAAGAATTTACTGATTCCGCCTTCAAACTTGCCTTCAGAATCAACCTTCATCCAGGCAAGACCCTTAGCATGATTAATTTTTGCAACGGCTTCCAGTGCTTCAATGTTTTTGCGGCTGTATTTATCGGCAACATTTTTTACAACAAGGACTTTAAGTCCGCTTCTCTTATGACGTTCAATATTTTTGTCAGCGTTTGCAGCCCCTGCCTTGAACGCATTAAAGTCGCTCAAATCTGCCATAAATGCCGCGTCCTGCATTTTAAGGTCAAAACGCAAATCCGGCTTGTCGCTTCCGTAAAGGTCAAAGGCATCGTCCCAGCTGATTCTGTCAAAATGAACCGGCAGCTGATAATTCAAAGTCTTCTTAAAGATGTACCCCATCAACTCTTCTGTAGTAGTCAAAACTTCTTCGCGGTTTGTAAAACTCATTTCCATATCAATCTGAGTGAACTCAGGCTGACGGTCTCCGCGGGCATCTTCATCACGATAACAGCGGGCAATCTGGAAATATTTATCAAAACCACTGACCATCAAAAGCTGTTTGTAAAGCTGAGGGCTCTGTGGCAAAGAATAAAATTTTCCAGGGTGAACACGGCTAGGAACCAGATAGTCGCGGGCACCTTCCGGAGTTGATTTTATAAAAGTCGGAGTTTCAATTTCCAAAAATCCCTTTGATGTCAAAAATTCGCGGGTTGCAAAAGTAACCTGTGAGCGCAAAATAATGTTGTGCTGCATAGGCTCGCGGCGTAAATCAAGGTAGCGGTACTTTAAGCGCAAATCTTCATTCGGAAGAACAACTGTTCCGTCCTTCTGGCGCACTTCTTCAATAGAAAAAGGCAATTCCTGGCTTGTAGTAAAGATTTCAATGTCGCTGGCTTCAACTTCAATTTCGCCGGTTGCCATATCGCGGTTAACATCTTTTTCAGCACGGGCAGCAACTACGCCTTCAACCGCAATACAATATTCAGATTTGAGCGAAGAAGCGATTTTTTTAACTTCGTCGCTGGCATTGTCGCCAACCATTACCTGAGTAATTCCATAACGGTCGCGCAGACGAATAAAAACAAGTCCGCCCAAATCGCGTGTACGGCTGACCCAACCGTTCAATACAACTTTTTTACCAACATCGGCCTTTGTAAGTTCGCCGCAAGTTACAGTTCTTTTAGAATTTTCCATATTTACCTTCAGCGCAAAAGCGCACAAAAAAATCTTTTCTATTCTAATAAGATGAACGTTTTTGAGCAATTAAGAATTTTAACCGATTCATTTTTGAGGGCGTCTCCCAAAGCTTGCGCTTCGGGCCGGTCCTTGCGCAGTTCGCTAAGCGCTCTAAGTCCTCGGCGCAAAATTGCGCGCCTGCGGTCTTTTGCTTCGGCTGTTGAAACAGCCATCGCAACTGCTCCAGCACCTGACGCGACCTTGAGAAATTTGACAACAAATAAAACGGTTTATATATTTTACTCAAGAGGTGTTTTTATGAAAAAGATTCTTGCATTTGGAGCGCTCGCGCTTATTTCAGCCGGAGCATTCGCTTTTGATTTAGGAGACATTAAAGGAACCTGGCAGGACTCAAAATGGAACGCAAACTGGACTTTCGAGGCTAACGGAAAAATCACTCTTTCAGACTCAGTTTCAGGAAGCGCGATTTTCACTTTTGACGACAGCAATGTTCAAAACTTCAAGCTTAACGCAGGAAAAGACGGAGTAAGCGTTTCTTTCGCATGCAAAGAAACCGGGCGCGCATACAAATTCACAAAGCCGCTCTCCCTTAATTCCGATCTGGACATGCACATTGAGCCAAACTGGACCAGCTCCTCTTACGATGTAAAAATCAAATACCAGAAATAGGCTTTAAAATAAAAATGCAAGGCAAAAATCATTCGCCTTGCATTTTTTTATAAAAAAGCTAGAAAATTATTTTATCTGCCATTTTATTTCCATCAGAATAAAATCCCGCAAGTCCTCGTAAAAGTCTGCCTTTGGCGGAGCAACACTGATCCGCTCCATCGCTTTCTGAACAAGAGGATTTTTTTCGCAGCTAGACGCGCTTGAGCTAGAATACAGCAGAACATGAATGAAAATCTTGTATGCCTTGTCTTTTTCAATTTTCAGCATTTCTGAAAGTTTCGCGCAAAACGGAAAAGCGGCATCATAATATTTTTTCTTAAAAGCAGCGAGACGCTCCACCGTAACATTCTTTTCGACTATCGAAGTCAGAATTGCGCTGTACCGCAAGTATTCCTGGCTCGCATTCAAGATTCCAGCCCAAACCTCGGCGATAACTTCAGGAGAATATTTGTTGCCGTCCGGAAAAGCCGCATTGAGCGAAGCGAAATATCCGCCCATCTTTTCCTCGGAAATAGCAAGAAAAATTTCCTCTTTTGTCGTAATGTATTTATAAAGATTCGCGCGCGACCAACCCAGTTTTTCAGCAATCACAGTAAGAGAAATGTCGCTGTAAGGCATTTTTGAAAACAGGGATCCGGCGGCGTCTTTTATCTCTTTCATGCGGATTTCTTTTTGTCCGTCAGTTCTGGCGCGGATAAAGTCATTCATAGTTTTTAGAATAGCAGATTTTCAAGACGCGAACAATAAGCAACAAGCTGTAAACTAAACTCCGCCGGTCCCTTTAGAAAAGCATAAAAATGGATTTTTCAAAAGGGACCTTTTATAAAAAACGGATAAAAAATGATCAAGAAAGCGTCAAGTCGCCTTCTTTTATCCAGCCGATTTTTCTTAAAAGCAAGCCGAAAGCCCAGCTCAAAACACCAGGAAGAACAAAACAGACTAGAATAAGCCCGATCCAGTCAAAAACAGACGGGAAAATAGCCACCGCGCCGTGCTTTACAGCAGTTTCAACAGGAGCGAACCAGCCCGTCACAACGCCGATCGGGCCTACAAGCCCGCAAGTTCCCATTCCAGAAGAAACCGCGGCCCCGTTCATTTCCATCTTGAATACGCAAGTCGCAATCGGGCCTGTTATAACAGAAGCAAGCGTCGGAGGAATCCAAATTTTCGGATTCTTGATTATATTCGGCATTTGAAGCATTGAAGTTCCGAGTCCCTGGCTCAAAAGACCGCCCCACTTGTTTTCCCTAAATGAAAGAACCGCAAATCCGATCATCTGCGCGCAGCAGCCGGCAACCGCAGCACCGCCTGCCAGACCAACGAGCCCGAAAGCCGCGCAGATTGCGGCAGAGGAAATCGGAAGTGTCAAAGCGATTCCTATAACTGCGCTTACAATAATTCCCATTGTGAAAGGCTTCAATTCCGTTGCCCACATTACAATATGGCCAAGCGAAGCCGCCGCGGCTCCGATATGCTTAGCTGTCAGAACAGTCAAAAACGCTCCGACCAAAAGAACGACCGCTGGCGTCACGATAATATCGACTTTTGTTTTCTTGCTTACAAAACAGCCGCACTCGCAAGCGACAATCGCAATCACCAGAACCGCAAGAGGTCCGCCTGCCCCGCCTGTGACATTCGCTGCAGACCCGACAGCCGCAAGCGTAAACAAGACAAGAGCCGGAGCCTTCATCATCAGGCCGATTCCAGCCGCCATAGCCGCTCCCACGACATGCGCATCTGTCGCAAAATTTCCGGCGTCGACAAAAAACTTAAAAAAAGGATTCTCGCCAAGACGCAAAAGCTGCTGGCCAAAAGTCTTGACAATAGTTCCAGTCAAAAGAGAGGCGAATAACCCCTGCGCCATTCCGCCCATCGCATCAATACAATATCTTTTCACATACTTGTTCATAATAATTTCCCGATTTTTAAAATTAAATTATTTTCCAGCCCAAGAGCTTCGTCTTATTTTTTTCACGAAGACAGAAAAACCGCTTCCACCGCGGCAGAAGCAAAAAACGACGCCGCTCAGAAAAGCAAGCTAGATTCTGTTCATCGAGCTGAAAACTTTTTCAGCCATAATATTGATTGAAACTCCCATTTTTTCGCTTTCAACATTCAAAAGACTTCTCAGCGAATCGATTGAAACATCAGAGCCGTCCATGCTCACCATCATCATCATGATGAAATTTCCTGACAATATCGTCTGCGTAATATCGGCGATATTGACTTTGTGCTCTGCAAGAAGTGCACTCACTTTTGCGATGATTCCAACTTTGTCGCTTCCAACGACTGTTATAATAGCGTTCATAATTTTGAGATTCTAATGATTTTTTTACTCTTAGGAAATACGATTAAAAAAATGTTTTATTCTGATTTTCAGCCGTGAATCAGAGAAGGCGCGCCGGAGACAAAACAAAAAAAAGCGGCATGATAATTCTTATTTTAAGCTCAGAACAATTTGTTCGCCTGTGATTTTCAGAAACTGCTTTATGATTCTGACCGCGTCGTCCCGAATTGAAGAGTCAAGTCGTATCGCCGCCTTTAGGATTGCCCCGGCGTTTCTCACAACTTTTTTTGAAAGCTCCGTGCTCGTTTTTGCCTTTGTGGACTCCAGCAGAGAAAAAACCGTCTCCACAAAATTCTCGCGCTGTTTTTTATCAAGATTTTCAAACCATTTGTTAAAGCTTCTGAAAAAAATCTCGCTTCCGCTTTCCAGCGAATCTCTCTGAACAAATTCACAGCCAAGAACACTCCAGGAAAAAGGATCATGCTGCAGAATAAGTTTTTCCGCGCTAAAAACGACTTTATAACCTTCGTAATGATGAAAAAGCATTCCAATCATCGACATCTGCGGGAAAAAAGAGACGATTTTAGATTTTATCGAGCGGAAATTCTCGCTTTTCAAATCTTTTTCAGAAAAGCCGGGACCGTCAAAATTATAAACCTCTAAAAGCCGGCCTTTTGATTTTTCGTCGAGATTCGCCGATGAGTAAACCGCAAGATTTCCTCCTTTCGAATGTCCGCCGGCATAAAACCTGTTTTTCCTCAAAGATTTGCTGTTCATCGCATTAAAAAGATACGAGGAAGCGTCATCCTGGGCAGGAACGCTTTCCATAAACGAGAGATTAAAATCCTCTTTCCAGCCGACTAAAGTGTCGTCAGTTCCGCGGAAAGCCACAAAAGCTTTTTTTATTCTCGGCGAGAAACCACATTTCGCCTCTTTTTGTTCATCGAACAAAAAAGCCACCGCTGAAAACTGCTCCTCGCGAATCTTGTCATAATCATCGATAAAGCCGCACAACCTTACACCGCCGAAACGTCTTGATGCGGCGCACTTGAGCAAAAGCTCCGTTGTAAGCGGATTTATCATAATTCCAAGATTTTTGCGCGTCTCAAAATCGCTTGACTCCCTGAATTTCCTTGAAACATCGAGAAGCACAGAAGAATCATCAAAACCAGAAGGGACAAGAGAGTCAAAATGAATGTAGGAAAGCTGGCAGAAAATCAGCGCGTCAACGCAGTTAAAAGCGCTTTGCTCAAAAGTCAAATCTCCGCGCCATTCAACATAGCTGAGAATATTCTGAAACTCTGTTTTGCTTTTTTCTGCCATAAAAAAAGTATACATCTTTTCTTGAAAATTAGATAGAATACAGAACCTGCCGGATTTTTCCGACGACTTTTTTAAGATTTCTGCTCAAAACGCAGAAACCGCCACATTGCAAGAGACATAGAAATGAGAG
>CAVDRA010000115.1:0-5790 GCA_963611155.1 bacterium
TGAAGTGTCGGAAAACACAATTTTGTCGAGAGAAATATTCTCTATTGCTGTTTCTCAGTATTTGAATCAGCTTTTAGACAAAAAAGATTTAACGGAAGAGCAGGCTTCGTTTTTTATGGAAAACGTTACCGACGGCACAATGGACGAGCGCGTTATGGCTGCGATTCTTGTTGCGATGCAGGCTAAAGGCGTTTCCGTAAGCGAAATGACCGGTTGTGCGCGTGCCCTGCTGAAGAAAAAGACTGATTTTCCGTGCGCTAAAAAGGGGCTGGCGGAAATTGTCGGCACTGGAGGCGACTGCAAGGGAAGTTTTAACATTTCTTCGCTTTCGGCGATTGTTGCTGCAAGCTGCGGACAGGCAATGGCAAAACACGGAAACCGCGCTGTTTCTTCTAAATCCGGCGCTGCGGACTTTTTTGAAAATCTTGGAATCAACATTATGGCTGAACCGGCAAAAACTGCCCGGCTTGTTGAAAAAACAGGCTTTGGATTTTTAATGGCTCCTGTTTACCACGCTGCAATGCGTTTTGCGGCTCCTGTAAGAAAGGCTTTAGGAATTAAAACAATAATGAACGTTTTAGGTCCGCTTTTAAATCCTGCAGGCGCGGAATACGAAGTCTTGGGCGTTTATTCAAAATCTCTCCTGGTTGGCTACGCCCGTGCCGCAAAAGAGCTTGGCGCAAAAAGAGTTTTGGTTGTCGCTTCTGACGACGGCTACGACGAAATTTCTCCGTGCGCGAAAACTCATGCCTGCCTGATCGACGAAAAAGGAAACGAAACTTTGTTTATAATTGACCCTGCAAAATTTGGAATTACCGGCGCTGACGAAGCAGAGCTTTCCGGCGGAAGCGGAAAAGAAAATGCAGCCCTGGGGCTGGAAGTTTTAAATGGAAAAGGCAGAAAGACAATCCGTTATGCGGTCGGCCTGAACACGGGGGCTGTTTTGTATCTTACCGGCCGTGTAAAGAGCTTAAAAGAAGGCTATGACAAGGCACTGTCTGCAATTGACAGCGGAGCAGCGCTTGCAAAACTGAATGAGATTGTGAATGCGGGCAATGAAATATAAAATAGAGTCGTTATGAAAAACGTGGTTGCACAGATTGTTGAGCAGCGCAAAAAAGATATTGCTGCGCGCGGATATAATTTTGGTTTTGAGATTCCGAAAGTTCGGACACGCCCGATAAATCCTTTTATGGCGGAACGCGGAGTAATCTTAGAAGTAAAGCGGGCAAGTCCGAGCAAAGGCGACATTGCGCCAAAACTGAATCCTGCGGAAACTGCCCTAAAATACCGCGCTAACGGAGCCAGCGCAATCAGCTGTCTTACAGAAGAAAATTATTTTAAAGGAAACCTGGGCGATTTAATGGCTGTGTGCGCTGCCGTTCCGGATGTTGCAGTCTTGCGCAAGGATTTTCTGATTGACGAACGCGAAATTGAAATTGCCTATTTGTGCGGTGCGGATGCTGTTCTTTTAATCAGCGGAATTTTGGACCTTGAAAAAATGAAATCAATGACTGCAAAGTGCGCGGAGCTTGGAATCCGCGCGTTTGTGGAAGTCAGGACAGAAGCCGATGTTGAAAAAGTTCTTGAGGTAAAAAAATATTATCCGCAGACAATTGTTTCGGGCGTTAATTCAAGAAATTTAAAAGATTTTTCGATTGATTTGCTTGTTCCAGCCCAGCTGAAAAAAAAGCTCGGAGGAGACGTTATTTTTGAAAGCGGAATCACAACTTCTGCGGCGGCCGAGAAAATCGGAGCTATGGGGTTTTCAGGAATTCTTCTTGGAGAATTTGCCGCTAGAAATCCTGAAAAGGCCGGCTGCTTTGTGCGCGCGTTTGAATCCTCGAAGGAAAATTTCTATGGGCGAAGAATGATTTCGCTTGCGGAGAAGGTTTACGAGCATCAGGCTGAATTTTCCCCTGTCAAAAAAAAGGTGAAAAATGTTGCGGATCTTGCCGGCATTGCCGGCATTGCCGGAATTGTCGGCGGGAAAATTTCTTCGGCGGTCTCTTCCACAGTGAAAAAAGAAAAACATGGAAAACGCCCGCTGGTGAAAATTTGCGGCCTTACCCGCGCGCAGGACGTTCTTCTTGCAGATTATCTCGGAGCGGATTTTATAGGGTTTATTTTTGCTCGTGGTTTTGCCCGGAATGTTTTCGGAAAGAAATTTGCGGAAATCAGCAATTTTTTTGCGTCTGTAAAGGCCTTAAAAGTCGGTGTGATTACAGAGCCGGAAAGCGAGGAGGCTTTTACCGCGGCGGAATTTGTAAAAATCGGCTTGCTGGATTTTATTCAAATTCATGGCGTTTATAGCGAGAATTTGCCTGGCTACTTAAAAGAAGTTCCTCATTATTTTGCGCTGACAGAAAAAATGGGCGATTTTTCTAAGAATGCGGCGGAACTTTCTGCTGTTGGCGAGCCGAGATTTTTGCAGGATTCAAAATCACATTCTTATTCTGTTAATGAAAACGGTCATTTGTGGATTGCAGGCGGAATTACTCCGGAAAACGTGCGCTTTCTGTGCAAAAAATACAAGCCTGAGCTGATTGATGTTTCAAGCGGAGTCGAGGGCGAAATTCCGGGCGAGAAAGACGAAGCTAAGATGACAATGCTTTTTGATAATTTAGGCAGCGTCTGACCGTGTTGCGCGAGACTCCGACAAAGCGCGCTATGTGATTCAGGCTCATTCCCCAGCTTTTCATTGTTTTTATCTGGCTTTCAATATCGTCAAGGAGATGTTTTTTGTTTGGCGAGCCTTTCGGGCGGCCAAGGCGCACGTTCTGCGAGCGTTTTAAGGCCAGGGCTTCGCGCGTCCGCTGGCTGATTAAATTCCGCTCGATTTCTGCGCTAAGGCCGAATGCGAACGCAAGCACTTTTGACTGGATGTCGTCTCCGAGGCGGTAGTTGTCTTTTATAGTCCAGATTCTCGCGTTTTTTTCCATTATCATATTTAGAATTGACATTATCATAAAAAGAGAGCGTCCCAGACGCGAAAGCTCAGAGCAGATTATAAGGTCGTTTTCCCTGATTTTTGAGAGAAGCATGCCTAGCTCCCTTTTTTCGGGGCGCAAAGTGCCGCTTGCAGTTTCTTCTATCCAGCCGTCGATTTTTAAATTTTCTCGCCGGCAGAATTTCTCTATTTCAAAGCGCTGGTTTTCGACGGTTTGCTTGTCGGTTGAAACGCGGATATATCCATAAATCATTTAAAAAAGATAATAAAATAAAAGCGGTTTGGACAAGAAAATTTGTTTAAACGATGATGATTGGAGATAAAGGAGATGTCATTCCGACTTTATTTCAGCATCTTTTTAGCAGATTTTCTGAATCAAGTTCGGAATGACGTGAGTTTTTTTGTTGCGGCACGTTTTTGATAAACAAACTGGGGTTTTAGGGGCAAAGCCCCTAGGAGAATGAGGTATCGCTGCAACGCAGTGCAGCGTAGGGGAAAGGCTTTTCCCCTTTTAAAACTAAAATCCCAAGATGTCGTTCACTAAAATCACGTGGATCCTTCCGGCGTGCCGTGAAAAGCGCGTGATTAAAAACTGGCAGCAGACTGTGTCAGGGCTTTTGCAGTCGAAGCATTTTCCTGCCTTTTTGCAGGGCGTGTCGATATTGAAGCGCTGGGCGTTTGCCGGAGCCGCAATGTTTCGCGCGCGTTTCATTGCGCTGTCAAGGTCTGCGCAGACTTTGTTTATTCCCACAATGAAAATCACTTTGCGGGGACCTTGCGCGATGCACGAGATCCGGTTTGCGTTTCCGTCGATGTTTACAAGAATGCCGTCGCTTGTTACGGCGTTTGCGCTTGAAAGAAAAATGTCTGCGTCGTATGAGGCAAGAAGCGCTTCCCGCGGGTTCATTTTGTCGCGGTCGATGAAGCGGTATTTTTCGTTTTTAACTGATTCGGCAAGACCGATTTCGTGCGCGGTTGTGCAGCCGCCCATCGCAATTGTGCTGTTTTCTGGAATCAAAGAAAGGGCAGTTTTTAACGCATCTTCTTTGCTGGCGGCGTAATAGCCGGTCATGTTGCGTGATTCAAGCCCCTTGATTACGGTTTGGGCTAAAGCCTCGTTTAGTTTTGCGATATTCTCATTCATAATTTGTACCTCGAATAAAACGATTATATCACAAGAAAAACGGAAAGTGAGTAAAAGCGGAAATGGAACGATGGAAAGTTTTTTTTTGAAAATGTGCCGGGCGGCAGATGATTTTTTAAGATAAATGGTTCTGAAATGCGGGAAAACGGGCTGTTTTTCACTCATTGAATAGTTTTGGTTCTTCATTGACAAGAGTGATTTATCTTATTATTATGTTTCTATAAATAGAAACATAAATATGCAGACACTGGAGGAAAATAAATGTACGAAGAGTCGGTTGACGGATTTTTTGGGGATTATGGCGGAAAGTATATTCCGGAAGTTTTAAGGACGGCGGTTGACGAGCTTGAAAAAGCCTTTAATTTTTATATAAAAAATCCTGATTTTTTGGCGGAGCTTAATGCTCTTCGCCGAGACTATATTGGCCGCGAAACTCCTCTGATGTATGCTGAGCGGGCGACAGAAATTCTTGGCGGAGGAAAAATCTACATTAAGCTTGAAGGGCTTGCAAATACTGGCGCGCATAAAATCAACAACGCAATTGGTCAGGTTCTCCTTGCAAAAAAAATGGGAAAGACGCGTATTATTGCAGAAACCGGAGCAGGACAGCACGGAGTTGCAACAGCGGCAGCATGCGCAAAGCTTGGAATGGAATGTGTAGTTTACCAGGGCGAAGTTGATGTTCGCCGCCAGCAGCCGAATGTCGCTTCAATGGAATTGTACGGAGCAAAGGTTGTTGCAGTTAAAAACGGTTCGCGCACATTAAAGGATGCGGTTAACGAAGCAATGCGCGATTGGGCAACAAATTTTGAGACAACTCATTACTGCTTAGGCTCAGCCCTGGGACCGGCGCCTTTTCCTGACATGGTGCGCACTTTTCAGTCTGTAATCGGCGAAGAAGTAAAAAAACAGTGCCAAGAACGCGGAATAAGAATTGATTCTCTCGTTGCCTGCGTTGGAGGCGGTTCAAACGCTTCAGGATTTTTTGCGCCGTTCTTTGATGATACAAGCGTAAAACTTTACGGAGCGGAAGGCGGCGGAACAGGTCCGGAACTTGGCAACAATGCCAGCCGGATGACAGGCAGTGCAGCCCGCGACGACATTATGCAGGGCTTTAAAAGCCGCTTTTTAGTTGACAGCGACGGACAGGCACAAAAAACAAGCTCAATTTCTGCCGGACTTGACTATTTGGGAATCAGCCCGCAGCTTGCAATGCTCGGTAAAACAGGCAGAATCACTTTTGAAGCAATCCGCGACAACGAAGCTCTCGATGCTGTAAGTTTTTTTGCCCGCAACGAAGGCGTTTTAATGGCTCTCGAAAGTGCTCATGCGGCAGCATACGCAATGAAGCTTGCCCCGAACGTTCCAAAGGACAAGGCGATAATCATAAATATGTCCGGCCGCGGCGACAAGGACGTGTTTATTACTTCGCCTGTTTTCCGCGCGGAAGAATGGAAGTCGTTTTTGCGCTCAGAACTCGAACGCCTGGAAACAAACAAAAACGTCCACGAAAAATATTAAAAAAGTTTTCTATACATACGGGCGCCTCTGCCTTACGGCAGACTGGGCTATCTGGGGTTCCGCTCATGTGCGCACAATAAAATAAAAGAGTTTGCAGCGCAAACTCGCAGTGTGTATTTGCGCTCATTCGGTGCCCCTACTATCCCTGGCGCGAAGCGACAGGCCGTGCGCATAT
>CAVDRA010000116.1:0-5750 GCA_963611155.1 bacterium
GCCCTCTTTTCTGTTGCGGTTATCGCCGCGCTCGCCTGTTCTGCCGCTTTTCTTTGGATTTTCGCTTCTCCGCCCGTATTTTCCTCTGTTTTCACGTTCTTCGCTTCGCGTTTTTTCTCCGTCCAGCCTGATATAAACATCGCGGCTTTTGTCTTCAGCAAGGTCTTCTTTTATTGCGACATGGCTCGGAATCTGTTTTCCAATGTAGCGCTCGATTGGCGCAAGTGAATAAACGTCGCGCTCCGAGCAGAATGTGTAGGCTTTTCCCGATTTTCCTGCCCTCGCCGTTCTTCCGATTCTGTGAACATAATTTTCAGCTTCGTTCGGTAAATCGTAATTCACAACCATTGCAAGATCATTCACGTCGATTCCGCGCGCGGCCACATCTGTTGCGACAAGGCACTTGATTTTCCGCGCTTTGAACGAATCCAAAATTTTCTGTCTTTTTATCTGCGGCAAATCTCCAATCAGATATTCGTTTTCAAAACCGTTTATGCGCAGCCTTTTTGAGACAATCTCGCACATTTTTTTTGTATCGCAAAAAATAATTACGCTTTCAGGGCTTTCTTTTTTTAGGATTGCAACAAGCAGTGGTATTTTGGCCGCTGGAAACATGCACAAGCTCCTGGTCAATCTCGTCTACTGTGATGCTTTCTGGCTCAATTGAAATTTCTTTAGCGTTTTTTGAGTATTCCCATGCGAGATTTTTCACATATGAGTTGAGTGTCGCAGAAAAAAGCATTGTTTGTCTGCTTTCGTCGTTTGGAAGAAATTTTATCAGCTTTCTCAAATCCGGATAAAATCCCATGTCAAACATCCGGTCAGCCTCGTCAATCACGAGAAATCCGACTTTGCTTAAATTCATTTGCCTTGACTCTTCAAGGTCGATTATGCGTCCGGGAGTTCCGATTATGATTTTCACGCCTTTTTTCAAGTCAGAAATTTGCTTTTCGTATCCGACTCCGCCGTAAAAAGAGGCGAAGAAAAGTCCGCAGTATTTTCCGAGTTTTTTTGCCTCTTCTTCCACCTGCACTGCAAGCTCACGTGTCGGAACTAAGACAAGAGCATTTTTTCCGTTGTTTTCAGGTTTCAGCAGCTCCTGCATAACTGTCACAAGGTAAGCCGCAGTTTTTCCAGTTCCTGTCTGCGACTGGACATACAGATTGCTTCCATCCAGGGAAACTTCAAGAACTTTTTCTTGAACTGGCGTGCATTTTATGTAGCCGCACTCGCTCAGCCCTTTTTTCAGATTCTCATTTAAATTTAATTCAGAATAGTTCATAATAGATCGCTTCGATTATATTCCAAACTGAAAATGTTGTATATACTCGGCAAAATGTGATTTTATAGGCTTGAATCATTTTGTTTTAATTTTAAAATAGCTGTGTGAATTTACCGTAAGCAACGCTGTTTGCCTTCAGCGGAGTTTTGCATCCCCTTTTAGTTTTTGCTTTTTCGCGTATTGCATTTGAAAGCGTGTTTGTCGGTAGGTTCGCTCAGAAAAAAATCTCAAATAAGCAGAGAAGTTATGAATCAGAACACGGAAGAAAAAAATCAATACCAGGCGAAAATTTTTGCGAACAGGCTTTCAAAAAAGTACAAGCTCCTGCGCAAATGGGCAAGAAAAAACAGGGTCACGTGCTATAGACTTTATGACCGCGATATTCCGGAGGTTCCTGTCGCTGTGGATCTGTACGAATTCCTTCCTGATGGAATCGACAGCAAAATTGAGGCCGCAAAATACATGCTGGAGGAGGATTCGAGAATTTCCGCGAATGACCCGTCAGCTGCTAGGCAAAAATCGGCGAGAAGCTATGTCCATTTATATCTTTATGAGAGACCGTACGAGAAAGATGAAAAGGAGGAAGAACTTTGGCTTGATGAAATATCTGCCGCATGCGCCGAAGTTCTGGGAATTTCTGAAACCCATGTTATAAGAAAGCTCCGCAAAAGGCAGAAAGGCGAAAGCCAGTATGAAAAAATCGAATCAAAGCGGACTGTTTCTGGATTTGTTCAGGAATGCGGCCAGCTTTTCAAGGTTAATTTGAGCGACTATCTTGACACCGGGCTCTTTTTTGATCACAGACCGCTCCGCTCTAAGATCCGCGCGTCTTGCGCAGGAAAATCCGTGTTGAATCTTTACAGTTATACAGCAAGTTTTTCTGTGTATGCGGCTGAAGGCGGCGCAAGCAGAATCGAGTCTGTGGATCTGAGCAACACTTACACCGAATGGGCAAAGTACAACTTCGCTCTTAACGATTTTGATCCGGATGATAAAAGATATGTTTTTACGCGAAGCGATGCCGGCGCTTTCCTTGATGAAAAAAATCTCGGGCAGCGAAATTTTCCCCCTCTAACCTTATATGACATCATAATTCTTGACCCTCCTACATTCTCTAATTCAAAAAATACAAGAAATACGCTCGATATCAACCGGGATTGGCCTGAACTTGTCGAAAAATGTATACATCTTCTGAGTAAAAACGGCGTGCTTTATTTTTCAACAAACTCAAGACGCCTGAAATTTGATGAGCGGCTGATTTACAGCGATAAAATCACAGCGGACGATATTCTTATAGAAGATATTACCGAAGAATCTATTCCTGAGGATTACAAAGTTTCAAAATCAAGAAGATGCTGGAAAATTTCCAGGAAAAAATAGCTTAAGAGAAATTTTCAGCTGAAAATTGGCGGCGTTTTTGCAAGAGCCGCCCTGTCCTTTTTTAGCTTGTTATGGTCTCGGCTGTTTTAATCGGCCGGTCGCCAAAAAGAATCCCCTGCCAACTCTTTAGAGTTGGCAGGGGATTCTTTTCCGAGAAAACTGTCTGTTAGTTCTCTGTTTTTACGCCGTAGCGTTTGTTGAATCTTTCGATGCGTCCTGCAGTATCAACAAGCTTCTGTTTTCCTGTGTAGAACGGGTGACATGCTGAGCAGATTTCAACATGGATATCCTTTGCTGTAGAACGTGTCTCGATCACGTTTCCGCACTGACAAGTGATTTTTGTCAATTGATAATCAGGGTGAATTCCCTTTTTCATAATTTTACTCCTGTTCTTTTTGCCCGATACTGTAGAAATGCCGGTCAGCACTACATAACACAAAAAAAGTGCCGTATCATTTCCTCACCGTTACAAATCAAGACAATACCACAAAAAATTTCTTTGATTATACTAAAAAGACTTGTTTTTAGTCAATTCTTCCCATGCCAATTTTGCGACATTCTGCTCGGCCTCTTTTTTGCTTTTTCCTGGCGCCGGACCGAAAACAGCGTTTTTCATGTGGACAGAAACCCAAAATGTTCTGTCGTGGTCTGGACCGTCTTCCCTGATAAGCTCGTAGGCCGGACATGTCTTGTATTTTTTCTGGTGATATTCCTGAATCATGGTCTTGAAGTCCTTGTTTCCTTTATTGTCAAGAACTTTTTTTATTTCCGGAACTATAAATGAAAGAACAAAATTTTCCGCTTTTTTATATCCGCTGTCAAGATAATAAGCTCCGATTACAGCCTCAACTGCGTCAGCGATAATGGCTTTTTTTTGTCTTCCGCCGCTCTTCTCTTCCCCGTTTCCGAGAATCATAAGCTTGTCTATCCCCATTTTGAAACCGATCGGAGCCAAGACCTGCTCAGAAACAACGTTGCTCTTGATTTTGGCTAAGTCCCCTTCGGGATTTTCAGAAAGAAGCTTGTAAAGATAATCAGCAGTGGCGAGGCCAAGCACGCTGTCTCCAAGAAATTCGAGCCTCTCGTTGTTTTCAAGCCTGTTCTGGTGTCCTTCATTTGAAAATGAGCGGTGATGAAAAGCGAGGTCTAAAAAATTCAAATTTGAAAACTTTATAGAAAGTCCGTCACAGAAGTTGATGAGCGAACGTTTTCTGTCTGGGCTAATATTTTTTTTTGAAAAAATCATATTCTTAACAAAAGTGCAAAAAAAAACACAGGTGAAAACCTGTGCTTTCTAAGAATCAAAGCCTAAAATTATTTAGACTGCGCTTCCTTGATGAAGTTGTAAGCATCGCGTACAGTCTCGAACTCGTTTGCTTTCTCATCAGGGATTGTTACTCCGAGTTCTTCCTCGATAGCGTATACAAGTTCGTATGTGTCAAGCGAGTCAGCTCCAAGGTCTCCGCGGAAAGAAGAATCGAGTGTAATTTTGCTCTCGTCGATTTCAAGCTTTTCAGCGATAAGTTTCTGGATTTTCTGAAATAATTCATCCATTTCTTTTGTCTCCTAATTTTTATTTAGCTTACGCTAGAAAATAATGCCTTAGCCGTTTACTTCAGGTGTGATAACCTGCCGACCACGGTAGAAACCACACTTAGGACAAACGTGATGTGGCAAAACAAGGTTGCCACAGTTTCCGCAAGCAACAAGCTGTGGTGCATCAAGATGCATATTTACTCCACGGCGTCTGCGTGTGCGAGCTTTCGATGTTTTCGCTCTAGGTACTGCCATTTATAAAACCTCACTAATGATTTTAGATATAACAGGGTTGATACTACATTAGTTTTCACCCGAATGTCAATCATTATAATCACGAATTTTCTGTTGTCAATCACTTTTTTAATTTTATATGACAAAAAATGAAAAAATGTCATGATGAAAAATTAGTCTTGCGCTGCTTTTTCGGGTCTGCCGCTGGCGTATTTTTTCATTATCGCGTTGTTTACTATCTCTGGAACCATTTCTGAAACGTCGCCGCCGAATGACGCAAGTTCTTTTATCGAGCTGGATTTTACAATAACGTATTTTGGCTCAGTAGGAATAAAAAGAGTTTCTATTTTTGGATCCAGATTGCGGTTCATCAGCGAAAGATCAAATTCGTATGCGAAGTCGTTTGTGTTGCGGATTCCTCTTATTAATACGTTCGCATCGTTTTTTTCTGCGTAGTCAACAATCAGCTTGTCCCAGATATGCACCGAGACATTCTTGAATGCTGCTGTCAGCGACTTCAGCATTTCTAGCCGCTCTTCTGGAGTAAAAAGAGATTTTTTATCAGGATTGAACGCGACAACAACATCGAGCTTGTCAAAAAGTCCGCTGGCGCGTCTTATAATATTTAAATGTCCGTTTGTCGGAGGGTCAAAAGAGCCTGCAAATACCGCTGAAGTCATACGCAAGAAATTAGCATGTTTGACTGAATATCTCAAGTGTTGTATATTCTCAGTAATATGAAAAAAATAAAAATTGAATCGAAGATAAAGAGAGTTTTTACACTGGCAAGTTTTTCCGCCGTTTTTTCATTGCTTTCATGCGGAACCGTGAAAGAAGTCGCTGAGACTGTTGTTGAAGCGGAGGAGCCTGAGGCTGCGCCTCAGGAAGCAAGTCCTGCTGAACCGGAAGAAGTTGCTGAAGAGCCTGTCGTTGAAGAGACCGCTGTTGAAGAAACTGCTCCAGAGGACGAATATGAGCGTTCTGTAGGAAATATTCCTGTTTCTCGCGACACATTTTCAGAGGACAAGGAGAGAATCCTTAAAATAATCTCGGAGCTTGATACGGTCATGAAAGATTTTGACTATAAGTCATGGCTGAGGTATGTGGATAAGGAAACGATTGATTACTGGTCTCGTCCTGCGAATTTAAAAAAGGCTCAGGGGCGGCTTCCGGTAAAAGGCCTGCGACTTAACAGCCTTGAGGATTATTTTAAATATGTTTTTGTTCCGGCCAGAAAAGGCCGCGAGGTCACGGAAATCCGTTATATCTCTGATAAGTATATAAAGGCGATTCAGGTTGGAAGCGATCAGGATGTTGT
>CAVDRA010000117.1:0-5740 GCA_963611155.1 bacterium
GTTTTAAAGCGTCTTGGCGACAGGCTTTTTGCGCTGGAGCTTTTTCATACGCCTACTGGAAGCCACAAGGATTTTGGAATTTCCTATCTTGTAAACTGCCTTGAGACAATTCTTACGATGAATGGCGGAACGGCCGTCTTTCTTGATTCTACCATCGGCGAGCTTGGAGCAAGCCTTGCGCGCGCGATTCATGGAAAAAAGCATCTTAAGGCGGTTCTGCTTTATCCGCGCGGATTTGTGCGCGGACTTTGCGATGAGAATTTTATCTGGAACGGCGGAAACGTTCTTCCGATTGAAATTGATGGAAATGAGCATGACTGTCATTCTCTTGTGAGAGATTTTTTTGTGGATAGAAGCCTTGTTGAAAAATACAATCTGACAGTTGCTAACACTGCAAATATCGGTCGCTTAATGCCCCAGATGTTTTTCTATCCCTATGCGTTCAGCCGTTTAAAAGAGCAGGTCAACGCTGATATTTTTTATGCAATGCCTTGCGGAAATTATTCAAATCTTGTTGCGGGACTTTATAGCTGGCGCCTTTCGCTTCCTGTGAACGGTTTTATCTGCCCTACGACCGACGAAATCAAGACCGACTTGGCCGGAAACTGCCAGATAATGGACAGCATTGTCTCTTTGAAAGAGCGTGAAAACGCTGATCCTGCCAGCCCGTCAAATCTGGAGAGGCTAGAGGAAGTTTTCGCGTCATATTCGCTTATGCTAAAGCATTTTATTTATCCAAGCGACATTTCCGACGAAGAGGCTGAAAAATACAGCCGGAAACTTTTCCTTGACTACAATGTCTATGCCGACAAGCCGACAAGCCGGGCTTTTGCGGCCGCCGCCGCGCGGAAAGAAATGACCGATGAAGATGAGGCATGCACTGTTCTCGTCATGAGGGACCATCCGGCGCTTTCGTCATCTTGGATCCGCCACGCTATCGGCGAGGCTCCGGAAATGCCTGAATGTGTAAAAAGCGCGCTTGTCAAAAACAATCTTGAAAAGCCTCTCGCAAAAACAGCCGGCGAGGTTTTAGAAATCATGAAAAAATATCTCGGAAAATAAAAACATCTTTTCAGCTTTTTCGGAAATCATTGATAAAGAACAGCAGCACTGTAGTTTTTTCTGCCGGCCGCTGTTTTATTTTTTACTTGCTTTCTTTTTGCCTTTTTCCTTTTCTGCTTTCGGAGTCCCGTTCTTTTTTTTGCCTGGTTTCAAAAAGCTCCGCAGAAAATTCTCGCATTTGTACTCAGCATTCTTTTGTGCTTCCTCCAGCTTCTCGAACATTTTTGAAACTGAATCCGCTTTTTTCCCTGATTTTGAAAGCATAAAAACTTCTTTTCCAAGCTTTAGGGTTTCTTCCATTTTTTCCGCGTTAAACCATTTTACACCGCCGTATTCATTTGCGCCTGTCAAAAGCCATGCGTTTTTTGAGCTTACAAGATTCTGTGCGAATTCAATGCTGTCTTGCTTTTCAGAGCTTTCAGTAAAGTTTGGCTTGCAGCTTTCAAGCAAGATGAACGCTTTTTCAAACCATTCTAATGCCCCGTGTTTTTTTTCAGGGCTGGAATTTTTTAAGAATTCTGAGATTTTCCGGTCTAATCCCCATTTGCTTGTGTTTCCGTCTTTCGTAAGCGGAAGAAGAAGCGCAAGAATTGAAAGATACAAGGCTTTTTCAGAATTTTTCTTTTTTTTCTGCAGAATGATTTTTGGAAGATTAATCACCTTGAATTTCTTCATTTTTTGTTTTGAACGTGTTTTTGCTTTTTTTGCCTTCTCTTTTTTATCCGGTTCTGTCCGTTCAAGACTTTCGTAAAATTCCTTTTCCGCGAAAATATTTGCGGTTTTGTAGAAATCTTCCAGAGGAGTTTTTATAGCTGAGCTGTATTCCTTAAGCGTGATTTTATCGGAAGCCGAAATTTCATTTTCAACGCTTGTGACTAGTTTTTCAAACGCTCTGTAAAGTTCCTCATAGTGGAGATCCTGCCATGCGGTTTTCAAGTCTGGAGTTCCGCTTCCATTTAAAAATCTGCATAATTCCCCGAGCTTGCCATCTGTGTCTTTTTTCTGCGTAATATCGAGAAAAACCTGGGTCTCAAAACCGTTTAAGGCAATAAAAATTCCGTTTTCACAAATCTCTTTTGATTTTCTGATGTACCAAAGATTGCTTCTATGCTCTCTGAAAATCATGTAGAAATTGTCTTCACCCCAAAGTCCAAGACCTTCGGATATTGACCGGCTCTCAAGTTTTTTTTCGTTTTCGCCGGAGCCTGTTTTTACGCTGTATTCACATGATTGTTTTATCCAGCCGCAGGCGCGCTCATATTTATTGTTGTAGAGAACCAGCGAATATTCTGAGCCGCATCTGTTTGAATATGCAAATATATTTTCGTTTACAGATCCGTTATTCCATACATCGTAGAATAAAAAGTCTTCTACGCCTGCGAAAATGTATCGTTTTTTCATAAGCGGGAAGATTTCGTTCTTATGCCGGCCGATTAAATACTGGTCTGGTTGCTCGTCGCGGTACGCTTTCGTATATTCCATTCCGTATTTTTCTTCAAAGCCTTCGATTTGCCCGTGTCCGAACATCGGTAAACCTGGCATTGTGACCATCAGCGTGCAAACGCCAAAGTATTTGTCTCCCTTTCCAAACTGCGCTACCGCTGTTTCCTCGTCAGGGTTGTTCATGAAATTTACGTAGCGCTTTAAAATCTGCGGATCAAACTGAATCGTGTTTTTGACGGTCTGCCGGTATTTGTAGTTTTCCTCTTTTTTGAGCATGTTCATAAATGCCGAGTTGTAGACGCGGTGCATTCCGAGAGTACGTGTAAAATAACCTTCCATCATCCAGAATGCTTCTGCGAGCAAAAGCGTGTCAGGAACTTCTTTTGCGATTCGGTCAACAACTTCTCTCCAGAATTCGTTTGGAATTCTTTTTTCAAATTCCGCCGCGCTCAGCGCAAATTCGCTTCTTGTCGCAATGTCTCCGCCTTTGCCAGGCTCCGGGTACCAAAGCCGTTTGATGTGTTTTTTTGCGAGAACCATTGCCGCGTCGAAACGGATAATCGGAAAATTTCGCGCTACATGAAGAATCTCCTGCATTACTTCTTCGCGGGCCTCTGGATTTAAAAAGTCAATTTGTGCAGTGTCATTCCATGGCATTCCTGTTCCGTCGTTTCCATGGTAAATATAACGTGTGTCTCCGGTGTTTGTGTCAACACGCTTAAAAACAACCGCGCAGTCTGATTTTGAGTAATAATGGTCTTCAAGATAAATAGCGACCCGTGAGTCATGGCTTAAATTTGGTCCGTTGAATGTGTATTGCGGAAATGGATTGTCCTTTCTTTGTATGAACAAATTCGGTTTTTCAACAACCCATTTTGCGTCCATTCCTGTATGGTTTGGAACCATGTCGCTTGCAAGCCTGATTCCGCGTTGCCAAAGCCGTGATCGCAAATTTGAAAGCGCATCCCAGCCGCCAAGATTAGCCGCAATTTCATAATCCTCGAGAGAGTAAGCCGAAGCCGCCGCTTCCGGATTTCCGCACATCTGTTTGATTTTTTTGCTCGCCTGTGAGCGTTCCCAGATCCCAATCAGCCAAAGGCCTGTGAATCCCTCGTCGCGCAGTAAATCTAATTCTTCATCTGGAATCTGATCCAGACGCGAAATTTTCCGGCCGTATTTTTTGGAAAGCTGAAAAAGCCAGACCAAAACTGTTTTTGCCAGCAAGACCACGCGCGGCATCCATTCTTTGTCTGCGCTGAATCTTTCATATTCGCGCATAAGATAGTCATAATTTGGCGGCGACATATCCGGACTTCCGCCGTTTGTCGGTTTCCATTCCGGTTTCCATTCTTCAGATAAAAGATCGCTTCCACCAAAAAGCCTTTTTAGCCAGTAATCTTCTCCTTCTCCGTCTCCTGGAAGAAAAAGCTCGGCCCAGTGAAGCCGAACATAATTCAGCTGTTCTTGCAGATTATCCGGCGCAAATCTGACAGGCTCACGCAAAAATGAAATCAAGTCGTTTCCGTAGCTTCCAAATCCGGCCTGATTTTTGAAATATGACTGGATTTCGCCCCATATTTTTTCAAAGTCAAAATCAGATTTTTTTTTCAGGCCTGAATCGTCAAAAAGCGGGTAGAACGGCTTGAATGCCGGGTTTTCATTGTCAAGACAGAGCATTACAAGCTCTTCCAGTGTCTGCTCCCGGTTCGTCCTCGTCCTGCCTGTTTTCCGCTCTGTAAGTTCAGTGTTCAGATATTCGTCTATTGAGCATTTTCCTTTGTAGACATCGACCGGAGGAAAAATCTCGCAGAAACTATGCAAAAGCGAGCCGATTTTATCTTTTCCGAATTGGCTTTCAAGTTTTTCTAGAAGGTTCTTAAACGCGTCTGCGTTTTTATGCCGCCGGTAAGTGTAGCATGCAAGATGAAAAATCTCGTCTAGAAGGCCCATCGCATTCAAAGTGCCGGCAGAAATTTTTCCAAGCCCTTTTTTTTCAAGATATTCGTTGAATTTTGTCTGAAAAACGCGGACCGCCGGAAGATTTGCTAAAATCACGTTCCCGCTAGAAGCAAAAAGTCCTTCTGAAAAGCTGCATGCGTCACGAACAGCTCTGGAAATATGAAATTCGTTGTGCGAGAAAAACATAAAAAGCCCCCGGCGGAAAATATTTTGTAGACTCTAAAATTATATCATAAATTTGCGGAATATCTTGCTTTTTATTCAATAAAGCCGTATTTCCAATGCCAAACCGGCTTTGCGAGTTTGTAGCTGAAAGGCTGCTTTTTCTCGAAGTCTGGAAGCCACTCCGTATCCTGGCATAAATCCTGATAAAACAGATAGTCAAAATCGTAGGCTTCTATCAAGTCCCGTAAATCCTGGTCTTCCTGCTGGTTCACAAGGCGGTTTTCAATAGAAGACAATGCTTTTTTCCGCTTCGTAAGCTCCTCATCGCTTCCTTTAAAAGGAACTGGCGTGTATTGGCTCATCAGAGAAATTATCGCTTTTTTGTCTGCGTTATGCTTCAGCCAGTCAAGAACATCCGCTGTTTCAATGAATTTCCCTGGCAGAAAAAGATGGCGGACAATCACGCCGGAAAGGATTTTGTCTTTTACTGTTTTTTCCCGGTTTGTGCCGGCGATTTTTTCTTTTTGGACAATTTTCAGCGGATTGTGTGAAATCATCCAGGAAATAGCTTCCTTTGCCTTTTCAGGATAATCTTTTGCCTGGCACAGGCTTTGCGAAAGTTCCGCGCTTAAAGTTTTCAAGTCTGGAAGATAAATAGAAACGAGCCCCTCGAGTAGCTTTAGAGATTCAACATCGTCATAGCCGCTTGAATTCCAGCACACGGGAATTTTCAGGCCCTGCCTTATTGCTTCTGAAAGCCCTTCTGCAAGCGCCGGAATATGGTGGCTTCCAGTAACAAGATTAATATTTTCGGCGCCGGCGTTTTCAAGCCTCAGACAAATTTCAGCGAATTCGCTTTTTGAAACTTCGGCGCCCATTCCCTGCTGGCTAATCTGATAATTTTGGCAAAAAGCGCATCTTAAATTGCAGCCTGTCAAAAAAATAGTTCCGCTTCCGCCATGCACAGTCAAAAGCGGCTCTTCTCCGAAATGCAGGCAAGCCACAGCAATACGTATTTTGTCGTTTTCCCTGCAAAATCCTGCGCGGCTGTGAGCCGATTCTTTTGTGCGGTCAATTCCGCATTTTCTCGGACACTGAACACACTTTGAAT
>CAVDRA010000118.1:0-5706 GCA_963611155.1 bacterium
GAGGAGGTTAACAGCGAAACTTCGTCAGAAAGCACGGTTTTGGAAGATGGATGGTATTACAATAAAATAATCAAGTCTGTTGTGTTCAAAGGTTTGAAGAATGTTGATTCGAAAGACGTTGACGGTCTTGTGTCAAGTTTTTATGGAAAAAAATTTACAGACGAGCTTTACGAGGATCTTTACTCTAGAATTGACAATCTTGACTATTTCGATGAGATAAATCCTGAGGTTACTTCCGCGGACGCTAAGCTCAAGACAATTATAATCACAATCAATGTTGTTGAGCGGCCTGCTGTATACCGCATTTTTGTGAAAGGAAACTCTCAAATTCGGACAACTGAAATAAAAGATACGGCAAGCGTAAAGGAAAAAGAGATTTTTGTCTCGTCAAAACTTTCTGCTGACGAGCGGGCAATCAGAAAACTTTATCTTGAAAAAGGCTTTGCAAACGCAAGGGTCAGCTCTGAAACAAAAACAACTGACAAAGGCGTTGAGATTACTTTCAATATTGACGAGGGGCGCTCGACTGTAGTTTCTAACATCAAATTTATCGGAAATAAAGTTGTTTCTTCAAAAACGCTCAAAAAGAAAATTTCGCTAAAAGAGGCGGGAATCATAAACAAGGGTGCTTTTCAGGAGTCTATGCTTGAGTCTGACCGCCAGGCGATTACGGCTTATTATGCGAACAACGGATATATTGATGCCCAGGTTGTTGACATTACAAAAGAGGTTTCTGTAAACGAGAAAAAAAAGCGCGACGAGCTTACGATAACTTTTGCGATTCAGGAAGGCGCGCAGTACACTTTCGCAGGTGTTTCATTTGTCGGAAACAAAATTTTTTCTGACGAGGAGCTTGGCTCTCTTGTGAAGCTGCAGAAGGGCGCTGTTTTTAACCAGACGAAATACAGCGAGGGCGTGATGGCTGTTGCGGATCATTATTACGAAAACGGCTACACTTCAAATCGTTTCCAGCAGATTCCGGAGAAAAACGAGGAAGCAAAAACAATCGCATATCAGTTCATGATTGTTGAAAATGTTCGCAGCCATGTTGAAAATATCACTCTGAAAGGAAACACAAAGACAAAGGACGAAGTTATTTTGCGCGAGATTCCGATTGAAAGCGGAGATATTTTCTCGAAAGCAAAAGTTACAACAGGCTTGAGAAATTTGTACAATCTGCAGTATTTCAGCGCGGTTGTTCCTGATATTGTCCCTGGCTCAGAGGATAATCTTGTTGATTTGATCATTTCTGTCGAAGAGCAGTCAACAACTTCCATTGAATTCGGCGTTACATTTTCCGGCGTTTCAGATCCTGACGATCTGCCTTTCGCTCTTTTCGTAAAATGGCAGGATTCAAATGTAAAAGGAACAGGAAACTCAATCAGCGCAAGCTCTTCAGTAGCGACAGACACGCAGTCTATCGGAGTGAGCTGGGGATCGGGCTGGCTTTTCGGAAAGCCGATTTCTGCTTCAATCAGCACTGAAATAGCGCATTCAACTTTAAATGCTTTAAGAAATAAAATTGAATACAATGGAGTTGTCGATGATGACAGCTATTACATGGATTATGAGCAGCTGAAATGGACGTCCGGATTTTCTCTCGGACGAAGATGGACTCCAGATTTCGCGATTCTTTCTTTGGCATCTGGAATTTCATTCAGCTTGAAGAATAATATTTATGACACTGATTTGTGGAGTCCTGTTGATTCATCGATAAGTGACTACGCAAATAACTGGGGCTGGCAGAATTCAATCTGGTCTTCTTTTTCCATTGACGACCGCGATGTGAACTACGACCCTTCCGCAGGCTGGTTTGCAAGTCAGCGTCTTACATGGTATGGAATTACGCCGTGGGAAGATGAGTATTTCTTGCGCACCGACACGAAGCTTGAAAAATATTTTACTTTGATCAAATGGCAGGCGACAGAAAGCTGGCTTTTTAAGGTTGTCTTGATGGGGTATTCTGGACTTTCTCTTCAGATTCCTGCTGTAAATTCTCAAGTCGGAGACTCAAGCCGTCTTTACATTGACGGAATGTTCAACGGAAGAGGCTGGACTTCAATCTATAATACTCACCGGGGCCGCGCGCTTTGGAGCAATATTGTTGAGCTTCGCTTCCCGCTTGTGCCAGGCGTTCTTGCTCTTGACTTGTTTGCGGATGCGGCCGCGATAAAAGACAGTCCTTACGAGATGTTCAACGGGCTTAAAAAAGAGGATTTCTTCTTTAGCTTTGGCCCTGGAATCCGCTTTACAATTCCTCAGTTCCCTCTTCGCCTGCTTTTTGCCAACACTGGAAAATTTGGATCTTCTGATTCAAGCGATGATTACGGCGCTGGCGACGGAAAGTGGCATTGGGACAAAAACTGGAAATTTGTTCTTTCTTTCAATATCACAAACAAATAATTTTTTGATAATCAGAATTAGGAAAATAAAATGAAAAAGATTGCATTGATTTTCGCTTTTTTGCTTTTTTCGCTTGCGGGGCTTTCCGCTCAGCAAATTACTAGATTCGGCGTTGTTGACACAGCGCGTGTTTATCAGGCGTATTTTAGAAATTCTGCGCCGGTAAGAAACTACGAGAGCAAAAAATCGCAGTTTCAGGCGGAAATCACAAAACGCTCGGAAGAAATTCAAAAACTGAAAACTCAGAAGTCAGAGGCTGAATCTTCTGGAAATGACGCGACGGCTTTGAGGCTTGAGTCTGAAATCATCAAAAAAACAGATTCTCTTACAGAATATACAAGCGCCAAAAACGTTGAGCTTGAGTCAATTAAAAATAATTTGCAGAATTCTGATTCGTTCTATAAAAAACTGTATTCTGTTCTCGAGCGTGTGGCCGAGGACGGCGGATACTCTGTGATTTTGAGCCTTCAAAATGCGAACGGAGTTCTTTGGTACAGCTCTTCCGTAGATGTTACAGACAAAGTGATTGCGTCTCTAGGCTTGTAAAATGGCTAAAGATTCAGTTGTCGCCGGCACGGTTCAAAACCGCTCGGAGTCTTCCGAGCTCACGCCGTTAATGATTCAGTATCTTTCCATAAAAGAGCAGCACAAGGAAGAAGTGCTGTTTTTCCGTCTTGGAGACTTTTATGAAATGTTCAACAACGACGCGGTTGAAGTGTCCCGCCTTTTAAATCTTACTTTGACGCACAGGGCAAGCCAGCCGATGTGCGGAATTCCTTATCATGCCGCGAAAGTTTACATCGCGCGTCTTTTGAGGTGCGGAAAAAAAATCGCGATTTGCGAGCAGGTTGGCGATGTTCATGCGAAAGGGCTTACAGAGAGAAAGGTTATTGAGATAATAACCCCGGGAACGGCTGTTGAAAGCGAGTATCTTGAAGGCGGAACAAACAATTTTCTTGCCTGTCTTTGTGTCCAGAAGGGCAAAACAGGTTTCGCCTACATTGATGTTACAACGGCGGATTTTTTTGCGACAAGCTGGAGCACTGCCAGCATGGCGGAAAATTTTCCGAAAGAGCTTGGAAGATGCCGGCCGCGCGAGCTTTTGCTTCCTGAATATCTCCGTTCTAACCAGACTGTGCAGGAAGTTCTTTCCCAAAACGAGAATCTTTCAGTCTCATATTATCCTGACTGGAATTTCGACCAGAATTTAAGCTATAAGCGTCTTTTGTCGCAGTTTAAGACAGCGAGCCTTAAGCCGTTCTCGCTTGACGAATATTCTGCCGAAGTTGCGCCGGCAGGTTTTCTGCTTGATTATATTCAAAAAACTACAATCACAAATTCTCCGCACGTTACGGGAATAAAAGTCTATAAAGACAGCGAATTTGTGATTATGGACGACTCCTCGAGGAGAAATCTTGAGATTGTGCAGAATTTGAGAGACGGAAGTGCACATTTTTCGCTTCTAGAATGTGTTTCTCATACGCAGACAGCGATGGGAAAACGTTCTCTTTCAAGCTGGCTTTTGTATCCTCTGAAAAATTCGGAGGAAATAAATTCACGCCAGAATCATGTTGAGCTTTTTGTAAAAAACCGGAATCTTCTTGAATATGCGCATGAAAAACTTGGAAACATTCTTGATATTGAGCGTCTTGCGGGAAGAATCGCGATGGAGCGGGCTCATGCTAAAGACTTGCAGGCTTTGCGCTCGTCTCTTGAGTCTTGGCTTGAGATAAGGGAACATCTTGAAAAATACGGCTTTGTAAAAACAGATGCCGCCCCTGCGCTTGAGATTGTGGATCTCATAAAAAAATCGATTCTTGATGATCCTGCGACAAGCCTTACCGAGGGAAGAATTATTCAGAGCGGCTGGTCAAAAGAGCTGGATGAATACCGGAATATTCATGACAATGTCAGCAAAATTCTTTCTGACTATGCTGATGAAGAAAAGGCAAAAACCGGAATTGCGAATCTTAGAATCAGAAACAACAATCTTACAGGATATTACATTGAAATCACGCGCGGAAAAGCCGACAAAATCCCCCCTCATTTTATTTTGCGCCGCGCGCTCACGAACGCAGACCGCTACACGACGGTTCGCCTGCAGGAAATTGAAAAACAGATAAACGAGGCAAGCCTGAAAATAATAGAGACTGAGCGTGACTTGTTTCTTAAAATCCGCGCGCGTCTTGCCGGAGAGACAAGCTATCTTTTGCAGACTGCGCACGAAATTGCATATGCTGACGTGACTTCATCGCTTGCCTATACAGCGGTTTTGTATGATTGGGTCCGCCCTGCCGTGGACAATTCAAAGAATTTTGAGATAAAAGGCGGGCGGCATCCTGTTGTGGAAATGCACCTTCCGGCCGGAGAATTTGTGCCGAACGATCTGGAGCTTTCCTCCGGGGACGCTGATAATCTAAAGTCGTTCTCTCTTATAACCGGTCCGAACATGGCTGGAAAATCCACGTATCTTAGGCAGAATGCTTTGATTGCGCTTCTTGCGCAGACAGGCTCGTTTGTGCCGGCAAAGTCGGCTCACATCGGAATTGTGGACAGAATTTTCTGCCGTGTGGGGGCTAGCGACAATCTTGCGCGCGGAGAGTCCACTTTCCTTGTTGAAATGTCTGAAACCGCATATATTTTGCGAGGCGCCACGGACAAGTCTCTTGTGATTATGGACGAGGTTGGACGCGGAACCTCAACTGAAGACGGGCTTTCGATCGCATGGGCAGTTTCCGAATATCTTCTTAATACAATAAAATGCAAGACTCTTTTTGCGACTCACTACCATGAGCTTACGCGGCTTTGTCATCCGCGCCTGAAGCTTTTGTGCATGGACGTTCTCGAGGAAGACGACAAGGTCGTTTTTTTGCGGAAAGTTAAAAATGGAGCGAGCGAAAATTCTTATGGAATCCATGTCGCGTCGCTTGCCGGAATTCCTGAAAGCGTTATAGCCCGCGCAAATGAAATCCTTTCAAAACTTCATTCGTCTGCGGCGGACGGAAAAGTGAAGGCATGCGGTAACAGGGAAGCAGGCGGAATGATTATTGAAACAGCCCAGACAAGCGCTGAAATTCCTTTGAAATCGCTTTCCATGCCGGGGCTTTTCAGCGACGAGGAGATGATTCTTGACGAGATTTTGAGCGCGGATCCTGACAACTTGACTCCAAGGGAAGCCCTGGATTTGGTTGCGCGGTGGAAAAAACAGCTTTCCGGAAAATAGTTTTTATGTTTTGAAAAAACTTTTTTTGTGAAGGCGGTTAGAAAATGCCACGCCCGATAGTAGCCGCGCCGGAGGCGTTG
>CAVDRA010000119.1:0-5647 GCA_963611155.1 bacterium
ATCATTCAGTGCAGACTGAAATCTTCGCTTAAATTAAAAACTCGAATTTAGGGCTGTTTAAAATGACTTTTTGCACTTGTTTTGTTTCATCATCTTTTGATTTAGAATTTGCAATTTCTTGCCAGCTTAAAATTCGGAAATGGCATGCTTTTCCAGATTTCTGAACAAGCTTGGAACGCGGTTTCTATAGATTCCGGCGCGGCTCAAAAATTCTTTCCGTTTTTTCGCTCTTCTTTCAAATTTTTGATTCTTCATTCATAATTCCTGTCTGAAATGATTACAATTGATTTTTCAAAGCGCGGAAAGCTCGGATTCTGCGAATTTATCTACATATCGATAAAAAATCAGATTCTTGGCGGCACGCTTTTGCCCGATTCAAAATTGCCTTCAAAACGCGCGCTTGCGCTTAATCTCGGCGTAAGCGTTATTACTGTCCAGAACGCTTACGCCCAGCTGATTTCGGAAGGATTCATTTATTCAATCGAAAAAAAAGGTTTTTTTGTGACGGACATTCTGCTTGACGGAAATTCAGAAAGCAAGAATTTAAAATTTCCAGTTTCGGATTTTGAAAATGCGACTTTAAAGTGTGCTGAGAAGAAAAAATCTGGAAAAATATTTTCAGAAAGGTTAGCTTTTGAAAAATCTGAGCCGCCGTTTTTCGCGGATTTTACGAGCAATGTTACCAGCGCGGAAAAATTTCCTTTTACGCTCTGGTCGCACAAAATGCGGCAGGTTTTGTCTTCTGATGATCCGAAACTTCTTCAAAAAAGCGATATTAAAGGCGTTCTGGAGCTTCGCCAAACGATTTCCGGCTATCTAAAAGATTTTCGGAATATGAGCGTTTCGCCCGATCAGATTGTGATTGGGGCCGGCGCGGAAAATCTTTATTCGATTCTCGTTCAGTTTTTAGGGCGTGAAAATCTTTTTGCGGTTGAAAATCCTGGATTCCAGCGGACAAAGGAGATTTTCGAGCTTAATGGCGCAAAATGCGTTCCCCTTGAAATTGACGCTTTCGGGCTTAGCCCGGAAAAATTGCGCGAGTCGAATGCTCAGATTGCGCATCTTTCGCCGAATCATCATTTTCCGACTGGAATTGTCATGCCGGTTCGCCGGAGAATGGAGCTTCTTTCGTGGGCAGGAGAAAACAAAAATCATTTTATAATTGAAGATGACTACGACAGCGAATTCCGCTTCAACGGCAAACCTCTTCCGACGCTTCAAAGCCTTTCGCCTGAAAACCGGATAATTTATATGAATACTTTTTCAAAAACTCTGTCGCCGTCTTTTAGAATCGGATTTATGGTTTTGCCGGAGTCGATTCTTCATGATTTTGAAGAAAAAATGAGCTGCTATTCATGTCCAGTTTCAGCGTTTGAGCAGTTCACCTTGGCGCGGTTTATCAGCGAAGGATTTTACGAGAAACATATCAACCGAATGCGAAATTATTATAGAAATCTTAGAAATAATCTGATTTGCGAAATGGAAAAAAGCGATTTGATGAGACTGTGCGAGATTCAGGAAGAGGAGGCGGGACTTCATTTTATTTTGCGGATAAAATCGCAAAAATCCGGTGAAGAAATAAAAAGCTCCCTTTTGCGGCATGGAATCAAAATTGCGCTTTTAAGCGATTTTTACTACGGCGAAAAATCAAAGGAAAAAGCCCCGGCCATGTTTGTCATGAATTATTCAGGCTTAAAAAAAGAGGACATTTCAGAAACTGTAAGAAGAATGCGCGCCGCTGTCTAATAATTCTTTTCGAAGCGTAAAAAAACTTTATTGCAGAAAAAGCGATAACAAAAATTTAATATCTTTTTTAGAAACTTTTCTCCAGGGCATTTATTTATGTTTATGTAAAGCGGCTGGGAAATACACGGCGCGCAAAAAGTCATAAAGATCTTTAAAAGACATGGTAAAAAGCCAAGTGTTTTTTATCAGCGCAGTTTGTTTAAGCGTCGCTTTTGCAAATTGCAATTATTGCCGTCCGTGGCTCGCCTCTGACACGGTATTTTATTAGGAGATAAAAAAATGAAAAAGACAGTGAAAACAACAGTCACATTCGCGCTTGTTGCGGCGCTTGCTTCAGCGGGATTTTCGCAGACAGCATTGAAATCATCTGAAAATTCGATGAGGACGGATGTTTCAGTTCCTAACGGGGCAGAAGGTCATAGAAATTTCAGGAGATTTGAAGAGCCTAGATTCTCTGCGAAAACAGAGGACGAAGTTCTTGTTGGAAAGGTAAAGAGCGTAAAGCCGGACGAGATTGTTGTAACAAACAGCGATGGAAAGGATATTGTTGTAAAGGTAAGCCCGTTCACAAAAGTTCATGTTGAAATCACTGACCAGAATTTCAAGCGTCTGCCTCCAAAAGAGCCGGCTGATATGAAGGAATCTGATAATATGCCAAAGCCTGGCGACATGCCGAAAATGAAAAAAATGCCTGAAAACGACGAGCTTTCGCAGATAAAAAGCGGATCATGGGTTTTGGTTTCGCTGTTCAAGTCTGAAACAAAATCTTTGAATGCTGAATCTGTTTTTGCGAAAATCTGCGAGACTTCTGTGCCGGGCAATGCTGACGCAAAATAATATTTAAAAGCAAAAAAAACGCGGAGGTCTTCCGCAGAATAAATAAGGCAAAGCAAGCTGGAAAGCTTTCTTCATAATCAGGAAAAAAATTAGGAATTGTCAATTTTTGGTTTTTTTCTAGAAAACTCCTCCTTCCCCTGGAATGCTCAATAGCCAATGCATTTCAGGGGTTTTCTTTTTATTTGCGGAAGCAGCGGTTCAGAGATTCTCGTTTTTTAGATTACATAGTCGTAACCGTTGAATTCGCGGTTTTTCTCTGCGATTTGGTCGAGAGTGATGCTGTCAACGTATGTGTTCACTGCCTTGTCAAAATCGCTCCAGAAAGTGTCGTTTCCGACATTCGAGACTGTGTTGCCTTCCAATGTTCCACGCGGACTCAAATCTCCTTCCATTGCGCGCAGAATTTCTCCAGCCTTGTATTGTTCCGGTTTTCTTGCAAGTTTGTATCCGCCGCTGTTTCCTCGCAGCCCGAGCACGAGTCCTGTTTTGCTAAGCTGCATGAGAATTTGCTCGGCGTATTTTGTTGAAAGATTGTGCCTGTGGGCAAGCAGTTTTAGCGGAACGAATTTTTCCGGGTTTTGCTCTGCCAAATCTGTCATCAGCAAGAGCGCATACTGTCCCCGTGTTGAAATCTTTAACATGATTTTCCTCCGTCTTTAGGATCTTTGAGAAAGTCCAAAGTGTATTGAAGGGCAAGCCCTGCCGCATACACAACGCTTTCGCGGGCAAGGTCGAAATGCTCGTTGTGGTGCGCCCATCTTGTGTTTTCAGAATCAGACGAGCCTGCATGAACATAGCAGCCAGGGGCTTTTCTAAGATAGTCAGCGAAATTGTCCGACCCAAAACGTTTTTCAAGGTTTGTGAGCGTATTTTCTTTTCCGACAAGTTTAACCGAAGCTTGTGCAGCTTCTTTTGCGGCTTCCTCATCGTTAAAGCATGCGTCGCAGATGTCTTCGATTTGGATTTCCGCTTCTCCGCCGTATTCTGACGCGACATTTCTTGAAATTTTTGTGATTGCGTCATGAAGTTTTTTCCGCGATTCCTTTGTGAAAGCTCTTATTGTGCCTTCGATTTCCGCACTTCCCGGAATGATGTTGTAAGCAGTTCCTGCGTTGATTCTTCCGACTCCGATTAGCGCGCCTTCAACAGGCGAAATCAGCCTGGAAATCACTGTCTGAAGCTGGACTGTAATTTGAGCTGCGATAAAAATCGAATCAGCGCAGTTTTGTGGAACGGTGATGTGTCCTGCCTTTCCCTTTATTTTGACTATAAAACGGTCGCAGCTTGCCATGTCGGCTCCTGGCTTTATTCCGATTTTTCCAAGCTCCATTCCTGACTGGAAATGAATTCCAAAAGCTCGGTCTACGTTGTCGAGAATTCCTGCCGCGATTATATCCCGCGCGCCTTTTCCAATTTCCTCAGCAGACTGAAACGCGATAATTACTTTTCCGTAAAAATCGTTCTGGTGGTTTTTGATGAGCCTTGCCGCTCCAAGCATATAAGCCGCATGTCCGTCGTGGCCGCAGGCATGCATAACTCCGTCATTTTTGCTTTTGTATGAAACTTCGTTTGCTTCCTGAATCGGAAGCGCATCAATGTCAGCGCGCAAAAAAAGCGTTTTTCCCGGCTTGTCTGTTTTTCCAGATTCAATTTCCGCGATTACATTTGTTTCTTTTATCTTGTAGTTTTTGATTTTATATTTATCAAGCTCCTCCTGAATTTTTTTGCATGTGTTGAATTCTTTTAATCCCAATTCCGGGTGCGAATGAAAATATTCTCTAAGCTCTGCCATGTAATTTGTGAGCGATTTTGCCTCGTCTAAAGCGTTCATTGGAAGCCTCCAAATATTAAAATTATTTTTAAACCTATTGACCAAGTAGGAATTAAACTTTATAAACATACTATCAAATAAAAACCTAGTATGCTACTAGGAAAGAGGAAAAAATGAAAAAAATCAGTAAATTATTAAGAGCCTTAATTTCTGCGCTTGCAGTTTTTTCTGTTGCAGTTGCGGTTTCAGGATGCAATAAAAAAACGGAATCATCAGGCGAGAAAAAAAATTTGACTTACAGCCGGTCTCAGGGGCCTTACACGGTTCTTTTTGAAAACGGCGTGGCTCCGATTCTAAAGGCAAAAGGATATTCATTGAAGGGAATAGATTATTCGGAGCTTTCTCTTGCTGATGATGCGCTGAACAGCGGAGATGTTGATTTTAATGTCGAGCAGCACACGGCTTATGCGGAAAGTTTCAACAGGGGAAATAATGGCGACTTGGTTGCGATCACTCCGATTCCGACCGTGCCGGCAAGCCTTTTCTCAAAAACTCATAAATCGCTTGATGAGATAAAGTCGGTTTCAAATCCAAAAGTGGCAGTTCCGAACGATCCTGCAAACACTGCGCGCGCTTACGTTCTTCTTTCAAAAATCGGCTGGATTACGCTGAAAAGCGATGCGGATTTTTCAACTGCAACAAGCGAGGATATTTCCTCAAATCCTTACAATATTGAATTTACAGAAATGAAATCGCTTAATATTCCTGCGGTTGAGGAGGATTTTGACTATGTTGTGATTACAGGCTCAATTGTCTACAACGCTGGAATTGATGCTTCGACGGCGCTTGCAAAAGAAAGCGTTCTTCCGCATCTGATTTTGCAGGTTGTCGTGAAGGCTAAAAACAAGGATTCCTCTTGGGCGAAAGATCTTGTTGCGGCTTACCATTCAAAAGAATTCAAGGATTATCTCGAAAAGACGAATTTTGAGAACGGACTTTTCTGGATTCCTGAAGACTACGGTTTTGAAAATTAGAAATCTGAGAATAAAAGCGAATGGGATGTCTAATAACTTCGGTGCATAGCGCCGGTTGAGAAGAGTGCCCCTTTGGTGCAAATCGTGCGACATTCTGTTGCGTCAAGAAACGCTGTTTTTTGCGGCCGAGTAAAAAATTTCTGCGCCATCCATCCATGGTGTTTAAAACCGACCTGTTAATTCAGTCACAGTCTTTGCTGAAGGTTTCGACAGGCTCAACTGTCGGGGGAATATAACTTTTAAGACACCCAAGTCCGGA
>CAVDRA010000120.1:0-5642 GCA_963611155.1 bacterium
GCTCTGGATGAGGCGCGGATACAAATACGAGACGATGCTCGACAGTCAAAAGCAGCTTTGCGCTGAGCATTTCGATATGATTTTCGAGCTTGCCCGCAAAGTGGACGAAAACGAAAAAAGCGTCGCATGGTTTATCGATGAGCTGGAAGAACTTAGAAACGGCGGATTCGGCTCTGATTCCGATGTTGACGCGAAAAGCGTGAAATATCCGTTTGAGCGCGAAAGCGCGGTTCAGATTATGACAATCCACAAGAGCAAAGGCTTACAGTTCAGACATGTTTTTGTCTGGGGGTGCGCGAATGTGACTCAGAAAGGCGACAGTTCGCTTTTGTTTTTCGACGAGGAGAATGGAATTTCAGTGAAAGCCGAAGGATCCGGGTCAAATTATTTTCTTGAAAAGCAAAAAGATCTTTCCCTTAAAAAAGAGCGGGCGGAATTCAAGCGGATTTTGTATGTCGCGATTACGCGCGCGATAAATGATGTCTACATTCTCGGAGAATGGAAAACATCGAAAAACGGCATCAAAGCGCCTGAGCCTGGCGATTTTAAGCTTTTGGAGTCAATGGTTTTCAAGAATTATCCTGACTTTCAGGACGACGGTTTTGTGTGCGATTTGCCTGTTTTTAATCCTAACAATGGAGAGTGCGGTTTTGACTATTTTTCAGTTCCTCTTGTGACTTATGATGAGCTGTCGAAAAATGATGAAAAAACAACGGACGAGCTTCGTGAAAAAGTCATCTCAAACTTGAAAAATGCGGAGCTTTCAGAAAATCTGGTAAAAACTGAAATCCGCGGAATAAAAAAAGCGCTGCCAAGCCATATTTCGGAGGAAAACGGCATAAAGGATGACGGTTTCTATCATTCTGAAAAAAAAGACTTGTATGCTGACTTGACAGAAATTCTGAAAAAATATTCATCCCGAAAAAAGGAAGAAGCCGCCGGCGAAGAGAACTCAAAAAATTTGAAAAACGCCGAAAGAGCAGGCGAGGAGGCGGAGATTGCAGAAGCGGAAGAAAATTTCCAGCCGGAAAATGAATCTCCATCTTTTTTGCCTCCTGCTCTGAAACCTGAGGAATTTGCCGCTAACGACTTTGGAACTCTTGTTCATGATTATCTCAATAAAATGTGTCTTGGAATCGATATTGAGACTTATGAGCCTTCCGTGCAGTTTTTAAAAAATCTGGACGATAAGGATTCCGCTAAAGTCCGCGAAATATGCAGAAAAATGTGCCGGAGCTTTGCTGAGACAGACTTGTACCGGGATTTCCTTGACGCGAAAAAAAACGGGCGCTTTGCGGAAAGCGAGCTTGAATTCAAATTTTTCGATGATGAAAAACAGACTCTTTTTCATGGATTTATCGACTTGATTTTCAAAGCTTCAGACGGAAATTACTTGATTTTGGATTACAAGACTGACCAGGCTGTTTTGCCTTGCGCGCATTATCTTCAGCAGAAATGCTACAGAAACGCGGCGAAAGACATTGTTCCGGATGAAGGCGGTTTCAAGTGCATTTTGTATTATCTTCGCTTTGAGGAATTCGTTGATATTACAGAAAAGCTGTGATTTTTGAATGAGCGCGCTGTTTCAAACAAAACTTGGCGTGGCGCTCCTGTTTTTGACTTCTCCGGTCAATTTTCTCCGGCGCTTTTTACGTTAGCTTTTATCCGTTTTTCAACCGGTTTTGCCTGTTTTTTCAATAATTGAAAGCCAGGCATTTTTTTGATAAGATTACATTCAAATTCGGTTAATCCGTAAAAATCTTTTTAGGAGAACACAAATGGCAAAAGTAGTAACTTTTGGTGAATTGATGCTTCGCATCCAGCCTGCTGACTATTATCGTTTCGTTCAGGTTGACTCAATGACAACAACTTTCGGTGGTGGAGAAGCTAACGTAGCAGTTTCTTTGGCAAACTACGGTGATGACGCTTACTTTGTAACAAAACTTCCAACTCACGAAATCGGTCAGGCTGCTGTAAACTCTCTTCGCAAATACGGAGTTCACACAGAATATATCGTTCGCGGCGGTCCTCGCGTTGGTATCTACTACAACGAAAAGGGCGCTTCTCAGCGTGGTTCAAAATGTGTTTACGACCGCGCAGGCTCTTCAATCCAGCTTGCTAAACCGGAAGAATTCGACTGGAATAAAATCCTCGACGGTGCTTCATGGTTCCACATTACAGGTATTACACCGGCTCTCGGACCAAACATGGTTCAGGCTTGTATCGAAGGATGCAAAGTTGCTCACGAAAAGGGAATCACAACTTCATGTGACCTCAACTACCGCGGCAAACTCTGGACAAAAGACGAAGCCCGCAAGGCAATGACTGAAATCTGTAAATACGTTGATGTTTGTATCTCTAACGAAGACGATGCTAACGACGTATTCGGAATCAAATCTGAAGGTACAGATACAACTAAGGGCGAACTGAACAACGAAGGTTACCTCTCAGTTGCACGCCAGCTCAAGGAAAAATTCAACTTCAAGAAAGTTGCAATCACACTCCGCACTTCTATCAACGCTAACCGCAACCTCTGGCAGGCTCTCCTCTACGTTGATGACAAAGACTACGCTTTCTCTAAGCAGTACGACATGAACATCGTTGACCGTGTAGGTGGCGGCGACTCATTCGGCGGCGGTCTTATCCACTCACAGCTCAAGGGTATGGCTACTCAGGATTCTATCAACTGGGCAGTTGCTGCATCTTGTCTCAAACACTCAATCATCGGAGACTACAACATGGTTTCTGAAGACGAAGTTAACAAGCTCGCAGGCGGCGACGGTTCTGGACGTATCCAGAGATAGTTTTTCTAAAAGAAAAATTATCCAGACAAGAAAATTCTGCTCACCTGAAGGCAAACAGAATTTTCTTGAGATAATGATTAAAAACGGTGGTTGAGCTTGATTTACACTAAAGGTGCATAGGCTCAATCAGCACGGTTTAACATTAAACGGCTTTCCTTTTGGAGAGCTGCTTTTTTTATGTCCGCAAAACATTGCAGAGACTGTTTCCTTAGAAAAATTTTCTTAATGAGAAAATTTTTTCCATACTTAATATTTTCATCTACTTTCGGACTATTGCATTTCAATACACATATCTTTAATATTTTTCTGTCAATTTGTTGGAGAATACAGAATTTATTTTTTTCAAATTGGCAGCTTGCTTTTTATGCGGGCGAATATCTTCAAAACACGAGGAAAGATTATGAAAAAGTTTTCCGTTTTGGCTGCAGCTTTGGCTATTGGAGCTGTATCTTTTGTTTCTGCTGAAGGATTCAAAATCAGCGGATATGTTCGTGCTGGATGGGCAAACACTATCGATGCTCTCGATACAAATGGCGACGACGACGGAGACACAGCATCTGCCGGAACAGACACATGGCTTGCCGGAGACTATTTTGGAGGAAGCACAAGAAGCCGCTTGAACCTTAGCTGGTCAAACAAAGAAGAGTCAGCAGGCGCTTTTGTCCGCTTGCAGTACACAGGAGCGGCAGAAGACTTTGATGTTGCCGGCACTACAAAATACGCTTTCGGTTGGGTAAACCCTTTTGAGGGAAAACTTACAGTTGCGGCAGGAAAAATCATGGACAACTACATCGGTTCTGACGGCTGGGAAGGATTCTCTGTTCTTGACGGAAAATCAGGCTTCTTTGCAGGGCTGAATCCTGTTGAAGGCCTTACGATCGGTGGCGGAGCTGTAGTTGACTATTTGTTGCCTGCTTCTTCAGAGACTGTTTACACATTAGATGAAACTTCTAGCACTGCGACTACGGTTGCGACTACAAAAACTTCAGGACACAGGGCAAGCAAAAGAGCCGCATACTTCGGAGCAAAATATTCGACAGACGCTTTCACTGCTGACGCTGGATACGCTCTTGCCGGCGAGTTCTATGCAAACCTGAACATTACCGCTGTGGAAAATCTTCTTCTTGCTTTCGAGGCAAAGCACGACACAGATGACATTCTCGATGAAGGCACTTCTTATGACACATGTGAGAACACATTCGTAGAGCAGATTGAATACACAGGAATCGACAAGCTTCTTGCCGGAGTTGTGAGCTACCAGTATCTCAACGATCATGATATTTCTGCCGATGACTCGAACACAACTGTAACAGTTACTCCGTACGTGCGCTATGAGCTCAGCGATGTAATCGCGGCTTCTGCCGAGGCGACTGTTCATTTCTTTGACTATGACGACGCTCCTGACACATACGCTACAATCGTTCCAGCTGTATACTTCAAGGTTGCAGATGGCGCTGAGGCTCATGTGTTCGGACAGATTTCTACAGATACTGACCAGGCAAACCACATGGTTGGAGCTGGTGTAAAATACAGCTTCTAATCTGTTGCTAGAGATATAATTTCTTTTTTTGCCGCTTCCTTTTACAGGAAGCGGTTTTTTTTGCTGAAAAAAATTTATTTTCTTGTAAATTACAGCTCAAAACATGATGTTCACGGCGCTGTGCTTGAATTGCCGTGCGTTTTTTGTTTCTAGGCGTTTTTCTGAGAGCTTTTTAATAGCCATCCTTGTTTTCTGAAAAAATCTTCCTGTCCTGATTCTTATAATCAGAATGATTCTGAAAAAATTTCAAAAACCGTAAATAAATCGCCTTAGATTATTCAGAGCGCTTTTTTGTTTCCTTATCGAGATTAAAGTGAAATTTCATTTCTCCGCTGTTTTTTTGTGTGATAATTCTATGCGAAGCGAGGAAATTTCCATGAGACAAATTCTTTTTAAATCTTTTCCGAAAGGCGGCCCGAAAAATTTCAGGAAGCCTTCCGTGGCCTTTTCTGAAAAACTTTTTGCGCTGCTTTTTGCGGCTGTTCTTGCTTTTTCTGCCTCTTCCTGCTCTGATTCAGGCGATTCCTATGAAGATGATTCTAGCGGACTGTCTTCTTCCGGAAGCACAACGAAGGCATCTTCATCGTCATCAGGCTCTTCTACATATTCGCCTTCATGCTCGGATTCTAATGCTTCAAGCGTGACATACTCGTTCATAAACGCGGACGGCGTTACGGTGACTTACCATGCGCTTTATCTGATCGACGGCGAGGAGAAATCTTATTCTGCGAGCGATTTTGCAGACGGAAAGGTCGAGGCCTCTTATTCAAACGAGATTGCGTTTCTTGTGATTAACGGCGGAAGCCTTACTTTGGACGGAATTGAGATTGCAAAATCCGGCGACGCTACAACTTCTTCCATAAGCGATGACGCTTACAATTTTTACGGCCTGAACGATGCTGTTGTTGCGGTTGGAAGCGGCACGAGCGCTGTTCTGAACGGCTGCACGGTAAATTCAAGCGCAATCCACGGAAACGCGGTTTTTGCGGCAGACGATGCTAAAATCACGGTGACAGGCGGAATCACAATCAAAAACACTCAGGAGCGCGGCGGGCGCGGATTTTTTGCCTCATACGGGGGAAGCGTCGTAAGCTCAGACGGCGGCGTTGTGATTTCAACTTCCGGAAACAACTCTGCGGCCTTGGCGACTGACCGCGGCGGCGGAACAATCATTGTGACGGGCGAGAGCAATGTTTTAAGCACCCAGTCGAACGATTCACCTTGCGTTTATTCGACAGGCACAATTGCAGTCTCAGGCGTTACAGGGACAGCTGCTGCGGCTCAGGCGATTGTCGTGG
>CAVDRA010000121.1:0-5599 GCA_963611155.1 bacterium
GTTGTTTTTTGTTAGAAACTTGTTGTTTTTTGTTAGAAACTTGTTGTTTTTTGTTAGAAACTTGTTGTTTTTTGTTGTTTTTCTTTATTTTTTGCCATTTTTTCGGATTTTTAGCCACTTGGCATGATTTTTGCATTCAATCAATAAACGGAGGAAATATGCAAAAAGTCAACATTAACGATTTGCCGAAACTACTCGGAGAAGGAAAACTCACGCAAAATGAGGCTGTCAACGCATTATGGGCGGAAATTTACACAAAGCCATTTTTTTACGGTCTTCATGACTTGAACGAGGATGAGCGCAGTGATTTTCTGCTGGATTTCAGAGAAAAAATCATCTCTGCCTTAAAAAACTATGATGAAAAGCAAGGCTGTGTCCAAAGTTTTTTGCGCGGATGTGTGCGATTCAGGAAACTCTCATGGCAAAAAAAATGCAGGGAGCAAGAGCTCAGAAGAAAAACGGCAGGAATTTTTCTTACGGAAAAATCAAAAGACGAGTATTCATCATGTTTTGAGGAAAATCTAACTGAATCAGAAAGCGGAAAAATAGACATGCTAAAAACCGGCTCAAAATGCAAGATGAAAATAAAGGCGCTCACAATGCTGATTCTAACACTCAAGGCATGCAGGGAAGTTGACGACAATCTGATTTCAAAAATAAGCGACTTCACAGGACTTACAGAAGAAGAGCTCCAAAAACTTGTGCAGGAAATGAAAAATACAGCTTTTCAAAAGGAAGAAAAAAGGGAAAAGCTGATTTCAAAGAGAAACAACGCGTTTTATTTCCGCAGAAAATACAGTCTCGAAATGCAAAATTCAAACAACGACCCTTTTTCGCTCAAAAATTTAAAAGAGCGTTATGAAAACCACAGCAAAAATTGGATAAAAAATAACGCGCTTTTGACAAGAAGCTGTGTCTCAGGACCTTCAAACAATGAAATTGCAAAAAAGCTTGGATTAAAGCCGCGGACAGTCTGCTTTTATCTGTTCTGCGCAAAAAAAACTTTCAGCAAATCAGAAAAAACAGAAACCGCAGACGATGAAGAAACAGAAAAAGAGTAAAAGTAGACTGTTAAACGATGATTCATTAAACTTTCTTCCATTATGGTTTTATATTTAGCAACTGGAAACAGACACAAACAAAAAGAAATGCAGGAGCTTCTGACAAATTATGAAATCAGGATTCCAGCTGATGACGGCATCGACTTCAACCCTGACGAGACAGGCGCGACATTTTATGAAAACAGTCTAATCAAGGCAAAAGCTTTGTGGCAGATTGTGAATAAACCGGTCATTGCAGACGACTCAGGTCTCTGCGTTGATGCCCTTTCAGGCGAGCCCGGAATTTTCACGTCAAGATACGCTGGTCCGGACTTTCCGCACGGACGCCCTGACGGAATGAAAATATCTCAAGAGGAGCAAAACAGGCTTCTTATTGAGCAGCTCAATGCAACTGGCTCAAAAAACAGAAAATGCCATTACACTTGCGCAATGGCGCTTTTTGTAAAAAATGACCAGCTTTATGTCGCCCAGGATATTTTTGACGGAGAATTGATTGAAGACATCTGCAAGCAGGCTGGAAACGGAGGATTCGGTTACGATCCGATTGTCTACCTTCCTGAATATGGAAAAACAGTCGCTGAGATTTCATCTGAAGAAAAAAACAGAATTTCGCATAGAGGAAAGGCAGTAAGAAAAATCGCTGAAATTCTAAAAAATTTCTGATTTTTTTTCATTTTTCTTTGATTTTTCGCTAAAGTTTTCAGCTCCGTCTGCCGATACCAATTAATGATGAACTATGAGCGTTTTCAGTCTTCGTAGAAGAACAGCGCTCAAGCAAATCAAAACGTAGAAGGAAACGGATGTAGCCTTGTAATACGGAAGTTTCCTTTTACAAACAGATTGAAAAGGATTTCAGTCTGACACGATTTCCATGGAGGAAAATTATGGTCATCAATCACAACATGTCCGCAATGTTCGCCAACAGACAGCTTGGTGTAACAGGTCTCAGTCTTTCAAAAGACATGGAGAAACTCTCTTCAGGTGAGAAAATCAACCGTGCAGGAGACGACGCATCAGGACTCGCAGTATCTGAAAAGATGCGCGGTCAGATCCGCGGCTTGAACCAGGCTTCGCAGAACGCTCAGAATGGAATCAGTTTCATTCAGGTAACAGAAGGTTACTTGCAGGAAACAACTGACATCATGCAGAGAATCCGCGAACTTTCAGTTCAGTCTTCAAACGGCATTTATTCAGATGAAGACCGTATGCAGATTCAGGTTGAGGTTTCACAGCTCGTTGCAGAGGTAGACCGCATCGCTTCACAGGCTCAGTTCAACGGTATGAACATGCTTACAGGACGCTTTGCAGCTCAGTCTGGCGAAAATGCAGTTACAGGTTCTATGTGGTTCCATATCGGCGCTAACATGGATCAGAGAATGCAGATTTTCATCGGAACAATGACAGCAGCCGCTCTCGGTGTGCGTGAAACAGGATCTGAAAATGTTTTGAGTCTGGAATCTCCAGAATTGGCCAACCGCGCAATCGGTACTATTGATGAAGCTCTAAAAAAGATCAGCAAACAGCGCGCAGACCTCGGTGCATACCAGAATCGTATGGAATATGCAGTAAAAGGTCTGAACGTTTCTTCTGAAAACCTTCAGGCATCGGAATCAAGAATCCGCGATGCTGATATGGCTAGTCAGATGGTTGAATTCACAAAAGACCAAGTTCTTTCTCAGGCTGGAACAGCTATGCTTGCACAAGCTAACTCTCAGTCTCAGAACGTATTGTCTTTGCTCAGATAGTACAGTATAATTTTTAGTGTCTTGATATTTTATTCAAGGCACTAAAAATTCGCGGTGATTTTTTTGCTTTACTACTTTACAAAACTCTAAAATCATCTAGAATTCAAATAACTCGCTTTTATGTGAAATTTATTTTTTCATACATTGGCGCAAGTTTAGCTACGTCGCAGTTCTTTGAAAATAAGCCTTTCATGTTTTCTGTGACAGTGGAAATTGACTCTTAATGAAAATTGATGGTCAATTCCCACTGTAAAGGTCTAAACCTGTATTCGGGGGCGCAAAACCGGATACAGCCTGCACAGAAAAAAGGGAACATTACAACATGATGTTGAATTGTTTTATTTATCATGGAGGGCACAAATATGGTAATTAATCACAACATGAGCTCAATGTATGCTAACCGCACTTTGGGTGTAAACAGCGATCAGCTTGTAGGCAACATTGAAAGACTTAGTTCAGGAGAACGCATCAACAAAGCTGGAGATGATGCGTCAGGATTGGCAGTATCTGAAAAGATGCGCAGCCAAATTCGTGGTTTGAATCAGGCTAACAGAAACATTCAGAATGGTGTTTCTTTTATCCAGTCAACAGAGGGATATTTGCAGGAGACTACAGATATTCTTCAGAGAATCCGCGAGCTTGCAGTTCAATCATCAAACGGAATTTATTCAGATGAAGACCGTATGCAGATTCAGGTTGAGGTTTCTCAGCTTGTAGCAGAAGTTGACCGCATAGCTTCACAGGCTCAGTTCAACGGAATGAACACTCTTACAGGTGCTTTCGCTCAGGACTCAGCTTCTGGACGTGTAATGATGTTCCAGGTTGGAGCAAACATGGATCAGCGTGTACAGGCTTTTATTGGAACAATGACAGCTCAGGCTCTTGGTCTTAGAGGCGCACAGGGTGAAGAAGGCGGAATCGGGATTTCGACACCAGATACAGCAAATATGGCTATCGGCTCAATTGATGAAGCTCTTAAAACAGTTTCAAAACAGAGAGCTGACCTCGGCGCTTACCAGAACCGCTTTGAGATGGCTGCGAACGGAGTTGCAGTTGCTGCTGAAAATCTTCAGGCAGCTGAATCTCGCATCCGCGATACAGACATGGCTTCTGAAATGGTTGAATACACTAAGAACCAGATTCTTACACAGTCTGGTACAGCAATGCTTGCACAGGCTAACTCACAGTCTCAGAACGTACTCGCACTGCTTCGCTAGTTTTTACCATTAATAATAAATCGGATTTCTAATCAAAAGAGACTTCTGGATGTTGTCTTTTACGGTTAGACAGACGTGGAAGAAAGGGGTGCGCCCCCCTTTCTTTCTTATTTTTCAGGAGGAAAACGCCCTATGAATGTAACAAGTTCAATCGGGCAGAATTTGGCAATGGATGGCCGCTTCAAAAACAACTCCGGAAGAACAGCAACGCTCAGTGTAAAGTCTGCAGAGTCGATAAGACCAGCAGAAAATCCAATGGCTGACGCTGCGCAAGTGGTCCAGAACATTACCGAAAACATAGCCCAAGTAAAGGAAGATGTCAGGCAACTGCAAAGGCTGTCCGACACTGTTATGGGACGAAAGGTCACATTTTCTGTTAATCAGGAACTGGATCAAGTAGTTGTTTCTATAATCGACCCATCAACCGACAGAGTTATCAAGGAGATACCATCCGAAGATGTCCAAAAATTAAAAGTTCGGATCAGAAAGGCTATAGGTCTTCTGTTTGACGAAATGATTTAATTTAGGCAAAGTAATCTGAGGGGATAATTACTATGGCTGATATTTCAATACCTGGCGTCAGTGATAAATATAAAACGAGCGATTATATTGAGGCACTGATGAAAAAAGAGCGGATTCCTCTCAATCATGAGCAGGAATCGCTTGACAGGTACAAAGAACAGCAAAATGCATGGAGAGACATCAACACAAGGATGTCGTCGCTCCGGACAAGCACGAAAAATCTCTACTCTTTTGAAAATCCGTTCAACAATAAAATTGCTTCTTCCTCTGAAGAAAACGCTGTTACAGCAGAAGCTGGCAGAGAAGCTTCATATGAATCATTTAAAGTTGATGTGATTCAGGAAGCGAAAGCGGATAGATTTCTTTCTGGGGAGCTGTCTAAAAATTCCACGGTTCCGAAAGGAAAATACACTTTTCAGGTTGCTGACAAGACAATAACATTCAACTGGAAAGGCGGAAAACTCACAGACTTTATGACTTCGCTCAACAAAAGAAGCTCAAACACACTCAAGCTTTCACTTGTCGGCATAAATGACTCAAAATCATCACTTCTAATAGAATCCCTTAAAACAGGAAATGACAGCCGTCTTATTTTCAAAGACGATGCTCTAAAATACGCAATTGAAAATAAGATTGTCGAGAAAAACAGAAAAGACATAACAGAAATAGCCTCGTCGCTAACCGAGCTTGAAAATCCGCCGGAAGAGAAAAAATTCCCGGAGATAGAGCAGATTGGAATGCCTGCAATGACAACAGAACTATTAACAGCTGACGAAGACTCAAAAAAGATAATAGTTCCGCCAAGAAGCGGCTACAGCATAAAAATAGACGATGTATTCAAGGCAATTGAATCAGAACGTCTTGAATTCACTTTTTCAACACAGGAAACAGAAGACATAACCGAAGAGCTTAACATAAAACGCACTACCCGCCCAGAGCTTCCTGACGCTGGAACTGCGACTTATGAAACAATTACGATTGAAAACGCACAAAGCGAGACAAATCTTCCTCCAATTCCTCCAGAACCGCTGATTCCGATTTCAGGGGCGGCTGA
>CAVDRA010000122.1:0-5582 GCA_963611155.1 bacterium
CTGTTTATCGGGCTTGGCTGGCTTTCGGCGGCTTTCCAGTTTGAAGAAGGCGGAAAATTCGTTGAATTCTTGCAGAGAATTCAGGGGCATGGGGCATTTTCTATTATTCCTGCCGTTGTTGTCGGAATTTTCTGCACGGCTTTGATTCATTCTTCTTCGGCAATGTCCGCAATTGTGATTACGATGGCGTACAACAAGATGGTTAGCTGGGAAGTTGGAGCGGCCGTCGTGATGGGAGCCGCTGTCGGCTCGACGATTGATGCTGTGATGGCGGCCGCAAGCTCTAATGCGAACGGAAAGCGGACCGCGCTTGTTCATGTTCTTTGCAATTCTGCTACTGTCCTGATTTTGCTTGCTTTCTTTAAGCCGTTCCTTTTTTTGGTGGATCTTATGATTCCCGGCGATGCCCAAAAAAGTGAAAATCTTATCTATCATATCGCCATGCTGAATACAGCGTTCAAAGTTTTTGAAACTATTGTTTTTATTCCTTTCACAACGCAAATTGCCGCAATTCTTAGAAAAATAGTCAAAAATGACGAGTGTGAAAACAAATCAAATGCATACAGGCTGGAGTTCAACAATGAGCTTGCGCAAAAATCGCCTGAAACTTGCGTTTACCGCGCGCAGACTGAAATCAAGGCATTTTCCGAGAACGTAGTTGAAATGTACGACACACTTCAGTCTGGTCTTCAGGCATTTGATCAGACTTTTATCACAGAGAAGCATCCGAGAATTCAGTTTCTTGAAGATTACTGCGATCAGATGCAGGAGCAAATCACTTCTTATCTTGTAAAATGTTTCCATCTGCACCTTTCAGACGAGGCGAAAGACAGTGTTCAGCTTATGATGCGCCTTGTCGGCGAAATGGAAAGCATGTCCGACAGCTGCCTTTCAATTTCGATTCAGGTGAAAAAAGCGCTTGAGAAGAATGTCGAGTTCAAGCAGGAAGATTTTGATCGCCTTATCCCATATTTTGAGCTTGGGCGCCAGCTTCTTTATTTTATTCACAAGAATGTTGCGAAAATTCAGCATCTTACACCGGAAGAATTCAAATTCGCGAGCGATCTTGAGCAGCAGATTGATGATGAGCGCCATGCGATGAGAAGCATCGCAAAGAAAAGGCTCGAAGACGGCGAGAACGTGCGTGCTGAGCTTTATTACATTGACATTATTCGTCAGATTGAAAAAATCGGCGACCGCTGTTTTGACGTGGCAGAGGATCTGAGATAAAATAGACTTCATAAAACCGGAATGAAAACAGTCAAGAAAGGGGAAAATTAAGATGTACGAATCTGGAGAAGACTATCTTGAAGCGATTTTGCGTTTGCAGCTTGAAAACGGTTTTGTCCGTTCTGTGGACGTTGCAAATAAGCTTGCTGTTTCCCGTCCGAGCGTAAGCCGTGCAATGGGTGTTCTTGAAAAAGATGGATATATTGAATTTGGAATGGGCAATATGATAAAGCTCACTCAAAAGGGCAGAGAGAAAGCCGAGGATGTCTATGCGCGGCACAGGCTTCTTACAAAATTTCTTGTAAAAATAACTGGCTTGTCCGAAGATCAGTGCGAGGAAAATGCTTGCCGGGTTGAGCATCAGATTGACAAGGATGTGGTTGAAGGTATTAGAAACTGGGTGAATAAAAACTGAAAACTGTGGAATCAGCCCGGGATGTTTAATAAAAAAAACAAAACAAAGACTTTATCGCCGCCGTTTTTATGGCGGTTTTTTTATGCTTTCATTCAGATTTATTTTGCTTGAATTTTTTCATTTGTTATGCTTTAATCAATTTGCGACTAATTCGCAAATTAAAACATGGCAAAAATGAACTATTCTACCGAACAGCGGAATTCTCTTCTTTTTTTTCTGAGTGAAAATCCTGACAAAATGTTTTCAGCAAAGCAAATTGAGGAAGCTCTTGACGGAAAGGAAATCAGCAAAAGCGCGATTTATAGAAATCTGGCCGAGCTTGAGTCTGAGGGAAAAATCAAGAGAAGCAGCAAAAGCGGCTCGCGTGAGGCTTTTTATCAGTTTTTTGACTGCAGCTCTTGCCGCACGCACATTCATCTTTCATGCCAGAAGTGCGGAAAAATTTTTCATCTTGATGATTCTGCCGCTGAAAGTCTTGTTTCATCAATTGAAAAAAACGCCGGTTTTGCGGTGAGTCTTGGCGAAAGCACTTTAGTTGGAATTTGCAGGTCTTGTGGAGAAAAAAAATGGGAATAAAAAATAAATTTTTTATTGTGCGCGGAATTTTGCTTGCGTCTTTGGCTGGTTTTGTGTTTTTTGGATGCAAAAAAAATCAGAATCATGAAACTTTTCCGGAAAATCAGAAAATAAAAGTTGTGGCGACGATTTTCCCTCTTTACGACTGGGCAAAAAATATTGCCGCAGGAAGCGAAAATGTGGAAGTTGAGCTTTTGGTGAAAAACGGGGCGGATTTGCATTCGTTTCAGCCGTCAACCCAGGATATTGTTAAAATTTCTACGGCGGATGTTTTGATTTACGTCGGCGGCGAAAGTGACAGCTGGCTTAATGCTGCCCTGGAAAATTCTGTGAATAAAAATCAGGCTGTTGTGAATCTTATGAAAGATCTTTCCGCATCAGTTAAGGAAGAGGAGCTTGTTGAGGGAATGGCGGAGGAGAATTCTGCAGAAGAACCGGAAATGTCTGGCCTTGAAAAATCAGCCGGCAGGGAAGAGGAAAGCGAGGTGGAATACGATGAGCATGTTTGGCTTTCTATTGAAAACGCGAAATCTTCTGCTGAAAAAATAACGGCGGTTTTTGGGGAGAAGGACGCTGGCGAGAGATCTCTTTTTGAGGCGAATAAAAAAGCTTATCTTGAGAAGCTTGATGAAATAGAAATCGTTATTGACTACGAGAAGATTGAGAAGATGGAAAACACGCGGACAATTGTTGTGTGCGACCGCTTCCCTTTCAGATATATGGCTGACGAGCTCGGGCTTAAATATTATGCGGCTTTTGCCGGATGCTCGGCGGAAAGCGAGGCTAGTTTTGAGACAGTCGCTTTTCTTTCAGGAAAAATCAGGGAGCTTGGGTGCGGTGAGGTTTTTGTGACGGAAAGTTCTGACAAGAAAATCGCTCAGACGGTGATAAAAAACGCGGGGCTTGAAGGAAAATGCGGAATTTCAGTGCTGGACTCGATGCAGTCAGCAACGCTTGCTGAAGCGGAAAAAGGCAAGAATTACATTGATGTGATGAAAGAGAATTATAAAAAGCTAGGATTTTAAGTAAGGAGCAGATGCGTTAGGGATAGTAGCACCGCCGTAGGCGTCCGCGAAGCGGATAAAGTGCGGATAGCCCGACCTGGCTTTTGCCGGGGAACGCCCAGAAGAAAAATGGCTCAGTTAACTTGCAGAAATTTGACAGTTGGCTACGATTCAAAGGTGATTTTGCGGAATTTGAATTTTTCAGTGAATGCAGGCGATTATCTTTGCATTGTCGGCGAGAACGGCTCTGGAAAAACGACGCTGATGAAGACTGTTTTGCGCCTTTTAAAGCCGCTTTCAGGGAAAATAGAAACCGGAGACGGACTTTTGCCGGATGAAATCGGATATTTGCCTCAGCAGACTTTTGTTCAGAAAGATTTTCCTGCCAGCGTGACGGAAATTGTTTTGAGCGGAAATCAAAGCCGCTGCGGAAGGCGGCCGTGGTATAACAAGGCTGAAAAACAGCTTGCCAAGGAGAACATGGAAAAAATGGGAATTTCGCACCTTGCCGGAAAATGCTACCGCGAGCTTTCCGGAGGACAGCAGCAGCGTGTTTTGCTTGCGCGCGCGTTGTGCGCAACGCAGAAAATGCTTTTGCTTGACGAGCCTGTAAGCGCGCTTGATCCTGCTGCCCAGGACGAGATGTACTCGCTTATTGAAAAGCTCAACAGCGAGGGAATCACAATCATAATGATTAGCCATGATATTGGGGCCGCTCTAAAATATGCGACGCACGTTCTTCATATAGGCGAGGAAATTTTCTTTGGAACGAAGGCGGAATTCATTCATAAATCGACTTGCCCGGACTGCAGCGGTCAAATCCGAAAAATCTTTGGCAGAAAAATATAAAAAAATTGTGGTTGAGCTTGCCTAAGCCACTTTTTAAATTAGCTGGTCATTTCGGCAGGCTCAATGGCCAGAAAATAAATATGTCGACTTTAATTCAGTATTTTCATTTTTCTTTTGTCCAGTATGCGTTTGTTGTTGGTGTCTTGATTGCGCTTTGTTCTTCGTTGCTTGGAGTGACTCTTGTCTTGAAGAGATTCAGCTTCATCGGCGACGGCCTTAGCCATGTTGCGTTTGGCGCGATGTCGATTGCCGCTGTCTTGAATCTTTCTAACAATATGTATCTTGTTTTGCCGTTCACGGTTGCGGCTGCAGTTTTGCTTTTGCGCACTGGAAAAAACACGAAAATTCAGGGAGACGCAGCTGTTGCGATGATTTCTGTGGCGTCTCTTGCGCTCGGCTATCTGATTATGAATATTTTCAAGCCGAGCTCGAATCTTGCAGGCGATGTCTGCTCGACTCTTTTCGGCTCTACCTCGATTTTGACGCTTAGAAAAAGCGAGGTTTGGCTTTGCGTTGTGCTTTCAGTTGTCGTGATCGCCTGTTTTTTTATTTTCTACAACAAGATTTTTGCCGTCACTTTTGACGAGAATTTTGCGCAGGCTGTCGGAACGCACGCGGGAGCTTACAATCTTGCGATTGCCGTGATTATCGCGGTGATTATCGTTCTTGCGATGAATCTTGTAGGCTCGCTTCTGATTTCCGCGCTTGTGATTTTTCCCGCCCTTTCCGCGATGAGAGTTTTCAAAAGCTTTAAGTCAGTGATAGTCTGCTCCGCGGTTATAAGCGTTGTCTGCGCAGTTTCTGGACTTCTGATTTCGATTTTGGCAGGAACGCCTGTCGGCTCAACGATTGTCGCCGCTGACTTGGCTGCCTTCATCGTGTTTTACGCTGCTGGAAAAATTGGAATCCGGGGGTAGCAATGATGAGCAGGTTTTTAAAAATTGCGCTTGTGGCGGTTTTGATTTTGTCCTCATTCTTCGGATGCTCAAAAAAGAAGAATAAAATTCAGACAAGTTTTGCCATTCCTGAAAATTCGTTTCCGGTTGAGGATGATTCACCGGAAAAGGTTGATTTTGATTTTACAAAGATGAATGCGAATATGGTCTATGCGCAGGTTTTTGAAATGATGATAGAGCCTGAAAAGTATCAGAACAAAAAAATCAAGATGCGCGGAAATTTTGAAATATTCAAGAATACTGCCGAAGTCCAAAAAATCGCAGGCTCGCCGGAATCATATTCCGTAATAATTTCAGACGCGCTCGCATGTTGCCAGCAGGGAATCTCGTTTCATTATGATTTTAAAGATGGCGCGCCGGCAAAAGGCAGCGAAATCATTGTGACTGGAACTTTCATTATGAGCGAGCTGGATTCCGGAATAGGCTATAATTTTGTTCAGGCTGAAAGCGTGGTTGAGTCTCTGTAAGTTTTTCAGCCGATTTTTTACATTGCGGGATTTTTACATTGCGGGAAAATTTTCGGGATAGAGTTTTCAGCCTTTCGCTATTTTG
>CAVDRA010000123.1:0-5569 GCA_963611155.1 bacterium
CGACACCAAGAGCCGCAATTGAAAAATCATAAGTGCCGCCGAAAAGACGCACGAATTTCGCGATTTTCTTCGCGAGAAGAATCATCACGACTGTCGCGACAAGCCAAATTCCGATCGCTTTAAGCCCGATAAGTCCGATCGCGCTTCCTGAAAGGGCGGCCCCGCCGTTTGTTGCGGAAACAATTCCCATTACAACGGCGAGAAGAATAATTCCGAGAACGTCGTCAAAAACCGCCGCCGCAAGAATCGTGACTCCCTCCGGGGAATCCATCTTTTTCTTGTCTGAAAGAATTCTCGCCGTTATTCCGACCGATGTCGCCGTTGACATGATTCCGAGGAAAAGACAGCGGTTGTCGAGAAATCCTGTGCACGGAGAAATGCCGGGAATAGCCTTGATGATTTCCATTGCGCACAAGTCTCCGAAAAGAAAAGATGCCACAACTCCGCCCAAACCGATAATTCCGCCTGAAACAGAATATCTTAAAAACAGCGACAAGTCAGTTTCGAGACCTGATGTGAAAAGCAGAATGATTGAAGCAATCTGCGAGACTGCGTAAAGCTCCGGCATAACGGCCATGGAATCTGAATTGAGAGGAAAGAGACCGTTCGGAAATCCTGGAAGATGTATCTGGCCGAGCGCGTAAGGCCCGATAATGATACCCGCAATCAGCTCTCCCAAAACTGACGGAATTCCTGCCTTTGTCGCAAGTTTTCCGAAAATTCTTACTGCGAAAATAATCACAGCGAGCTGAAAAACAAGAAGAACAATATCCATATGATTACCTCTTAAAACTAGAAATCGAAAGGAAGTTTAGTGAATTTTGAAAAGAATGTGAATATCGTTGAAATGCTTGCTGTTAAAGTGAAATCTATGTACCGCTTGATATTTTTTTTGCTGTTTGAAATACGGCTGAGCTGTCGTCGGCTGCTGCTTTATAAAACGCTGTTTCCGCGCGGGATTTTTCTGAACATTGAGAATCCGCTAAAATTCCGCTACAATCATTTCCATGGAAAACTCTAATATCGAAGAAAATAAAACTGAAAAGACAGAAACCGGCTCAAAAACCGCTCTCGTGACAATAATCGGACGGCCGTCTGCAGGAAAATCAACATTTTTGAACACTGCGGCAGGCGGGACTGTCTCGATTGTAAGCCCGATTCCCCAGACGACAAGAAACGCGATCCGCGGAATTGTAAACAGCCCGAAAGGGCAGCTTGTCTTTGTTGACACTCCTGGATATCACGATTCAGAAAAAAAGATGAACCTGAGAATGAGAAATATCGTGAAAGATCAGCTTGAAAGCTCCGACTTGATTCTTTACATAATTGACGCGACAAGAAGCTGCGGAGACGAGGAGAATTTGATTGTCGGGCTTTTAAACGGGCATCAGGACAAAATTGTTGTGGCTCTTAACAAATGCGACGAATCGCGCGCAATAAAAGTCCATGTGCATAACTTTGTGAAAAGGCAGCTTCCCGGAATTCCTGAGGGCCGTGTTCTTGAGATGTCTGCAAAAGAGGGAACAGGCGTTAACGATGTTCTGGACGCTCTTTTTGAAATGGCGAAGGATGAGCCGCATCTTTATCCTGATGAATATTACACGGACCAGGACGTTGGATTCAGAATCGCAGAGATAATCCGCGGCGAGGCGATTAACCGCCTTGAAGAGGAAATTCCTCATGCGGTCTATATTCAGATTGCCGACATGGAAATGCGCTCGCCTTCAAAAATGTGGTGCCGCGCATTTTTGTGCGTTGAAAAAGACAGCCAGAAAGGAATCGTGATCGGAAAAGGCGCTTCGATGATAAAGGCAATCCGCCTTGCAAGCGAAGAAAAACTCCGCGAGATTTTCGACTATAAGATTGAGCTTGATCTTCAGGTCAAGGTTGACAAAAACTGGCGGCAGAAAGACAACACTTTGGACAAGCTTTTGAAATAAGCGGTAATGGCGCTTGATTTTTTAGGCGCCATTATACGTATGCCCGCGCGGCTTATCTGATTTCTACTTTGCCGTCCGAATGTGCAATGAAGGCGAGAGGCTTCTTCTTTGTGAAAAATCCTACTTCCACGACTCCGGCGATTTTCGAGATTTCGTTCTCCATTTCTGCCGGATCAACAGGCTGCTCCCATGTGCAGTCGAGAATCTGGTTTCCGTTGTCTGTGATTACAGGCCCGCATTTTTTTACGCCGTCGCGCAGAACGCATTTTGCGCCGAGCTTTTCGAGATGTTTTTCCACGGCAAGACGCGCGCCTCCGATTATCTCGACTGGAAGAGGAAATTTTGTTCCCATGCTCAAGACTGATTTTGACTCGTCGGCTACAATCGCATAGAAATCAGAATTATATGCGATGATTTTCTCAAGCAAAAGCGCGGCTCCGCCGCCTTTTATAAGGTTGTTTTTCTGGTCGATTTCGTCTGCCCCGTCAATTGCAAGGTCCAGACGGCCTGCTATAACACGGTCGTTCAACGTGAACACTGGAATTCCCAGGTCTTTGCAGTAATTTTCTGTCTGAAAGCTGGTGACAACGGCTTTTATGTCCTTTAATGTTCCGTCTTCGATTCTTTCCGAAAGCCTTTTTACAGCCGGAAGAGCCGTGCTGCCCGTTCCTAGTCCGATTTTCATTCCGGAAAAGATTTTTCCCTGCCCGATGAGCGTGTCAATCGCGGTTGTGGCCGCAAGTTTTTTCTGTTCAGATTGTGAAAGCATTTATTTCTCCAAATAAAAATTTATGTTTTTTGGACGGCTTCCTGTAAGAGACCGCCGTTCCTGTCTAGCGCGGTTTTTGCCCGCCTTGAATTCATCCTGCTGCTGCTTTTTGGATATCCTTTTTGAATTTGCCGTCTAAAGATTTCCGTAAACTTCCTTGTAAAGCCTGAACTGCTCGTCGCCCTGATATTTGAGCATTGTGTATCCGTTATGCGCTTTGCAGCCGGCTTTTATCGCGCGTTCCATAATCGGCGTTGTTTCAGGCTCGTAAACGATGTCGTAGACAAGCTCGTTTCCGGAAAAGTCGTAGAACCAGAGCGGATCATTTTCCTCGGAAGGCGCTGAGGTCGCCGACATTCCTTTTGAGGTTGTCTGGATTATAATCTCGCTGAATTCTTTTAGCTTAGGAAGAGCGTCTGTGTCAAGAGACGCGAATTCGAAGCCGAACTTTTCTGCAAGCGCGCGCGCCTTTGAAACAGTTCTGTTGAAAACGCATGCTTTTCCGCCAAGATCGCGGATTGCGTAAGCTACAGCCTTTGCCGCTCCGCCCGCTCCGATAACCGCGACTTTCTTGTGCTTGAGGCTTTTAAGCCCTGTGAATTCAATGAGAGCTTTTTCAAAGCCTGTGCAGTCTGTGTTATAGCCGAAATATTTTCCGTTCCTGTTGATTACCGTGTTGCACGCTCCGATTTCAGACACTTTTTTGTCCGTCTCATCGAGCTGTCTTATGATTGTTTCCTTGTGCGGAACTGTAACGCTGAATCCCTTCATTTCCGCCGCTTTCGCAAATTCAAAAGCATCGTCTGAATTCTCCGACCTGAAAGGAATATAGACTGCGTTCATATTGTTTTTCTTGAAGCTGGTATTGTGCAGGCGCGGACTTGAAGTTACCTTGAGCGGCCAGCCTGTGATTCCGTAAACGGCGGTGTCTTTGTTGATCTCGTGGAAATGGTAAAGCTCGCATAAAGTTTTCGGGTCTGTGTGTCCTATTTCAAGAAGGTTTCCGATAAGCTCCGACGGAGAAGCATAGGTAAGATACGAGTTGAATTTAGCCGCCAGAATCCTTGTCGGAAGACCGAGAGGCCCCATTGCGCACACAATCTGGTCAGTGCCGGAGAATGATTTCATCTCGTTGTACAGGTCTGTGACGTCTTTAAGAGAATGCGGCATAAAAGCGATTTTTGGAATCTCGAACTTTGAGATTCTCATAGACTTTATTTTTGACGCAATGTCCTTTACAGGATTTTTCATGTCGTGAAACGAGCGGATTATTTTTGTTCCGTAGGCAAGAGCCGCATCCTGTAGGCTTGGAACATGAAAATCATCCTCAAAATCCACATAGGCGAAATTTTTTGTTTTGTCCTCGTCGGCAAACGCGAGCGCGCGGGCAAAAAGTGTTGTGCGCGCGGCCTCGCCTTCAGAATATTCTCCGCCGTCAACTGTGCGCCGGATTGTCAGAATGCACGGAATTTTCGCTTTGGAAGGAAAATCCCGCATGTTGAGCCTTTCGTCTTCATCAAGAAAATCCGCGCGGAGCTCCGCAACGTCAATGTATTCCCGGTATTTTTCAATCAAAGCCAAGTCCTCAGCCATAGTTTTTGCTGTAAGACACAAACAGATAAGCGGTTTAGACATTTTTTCCTTCCTTTTTGCCTGATATTTTAATGATTTTAAGCGAATTTGTCATTTGCAGATAAAGCCGATGTTTTGAAAAGACCTTTTGTCCGCCTAAAATTTGCAAATGGCGTCCGTTTTTAATTCCGATAATAATTGTATGCAGAGCTTTTTCAAAAGATTCATTCTTGTTTTGATTTTCTCATTTCCCTGCTTTTCCGCTTTTTCCCAGAGCATACAGATAAAATATTCAGGAAACCGCGGCTATACGCTCGTTGAGCGCTCGAATCTCCGCCGCTATGTTAACGGAAAATATTCCGGCCTTACGAGCCGGGAGGTGCGCTCTTTTATTTCCGCGGCAGAAGATCTTTCTGGAGCCTCGTATTCTTCCGCTGCAAAAGCTCAATATTACAGCGGAAATTTCTATGTGATTGAAGAAACTCTGCATAATTCAAAATTAGTGGCGGCTGGAATTCACAAGGCGATTCCGTCCGTATTCAGCATTGATTCTGACGGCCAGATGAAGATGATAGAAGACAACGGCTATCCGTCTTTTAGAAGCTTTCCAAGCTATACCGCGCAAAATCTAAAGTCCGGAGACTCGTGGAAGGCGAAGGCGGAGCGCGCTGCTGACCCTCTCAACAAAGGCGTTTTTACCCGCATGCCGATCCAGGTCCTCTATACTTTTTCCGGCGAGGAAGTTTATAACGGAGAGAAAGTCTACAGAATCAAGGCAATCTGGCAGACAAACTATGGATTTTCCAATTTCTACAAAGATCCGGAAGGAGATGATTCTCTTGAAAAGGCGACCGGCGGCCACAAGGCGGATATAATTGTAAGAAAATCAACAGGCGAGGCGATTCTGATAAACGACAGCGTTGACGAGACTTTTTTCTACAGCGGCGGAACGCAAATCGCGTTCAAGGGAACAATAACGCTCTTCACCGAATATCCGCCGGCGGTTGACAGAAGCAAGCTGCTTATGAATCTTCAGAGAGTGGCAAGCATTTTGCCGAAAACAGAAAATCAGAATGCTGATTTTGCGGAAGCCGGATTAAAAGGCGGACTCAGCGAAAAAACGGAGATTGCGTCTTTGAAAAACGGAAGCGGAGCTGTATTGCCGGAAAACGGGAACTCTGCTTCAGAAGACGGAAAAACGTCCGGGAATGGTTCAGACAGCCCGGAGAAATTAAGCCGGGAAGAAAATGGCGCTCAAAATATCCGGAGCGCGGAACATATTCAGAAT
>CAVDRA010000124.1:0-5540 GCA_963611155.1 bacterium
TACTACATCAACACGCCTGAAATCACCTGTTCAGACGCTGAAGGTGCAGGCGAAATGTTCCAGATTACGACCCTTTCGATGGAAAAAATTGCAGAAATCGCCCTTGAAAAAGGTGCTGCCGGAATGAAAAAAGAAGACGCGGCAAAACTCGTAAACTACAACAAGGACTTCTTCGGCAAAAAAGCAAACCTCACTGTTTCAGGTCAGCTTGAAGCAGAAACCCTCGCAACTTCACTCGGACGCGTCTATACGTTCGGACCTACTTTCCGCGCAGAAAACTCAAACACGACGCGCCATCTGGCAGAATTCTGGATGTGCGAACCTGAAATGGCTTTCTTCGACCTTGAAGACGACATGGACATTCAGGAAGAATTCATCAAATATCTTCTGAACTGGGCTCTGACAAAGTGCACTGCCGACATGGAATTCTTCAACAAGAGAATTCAGCCGGGCGTAATCGATACCCTGCGCCACGTCGTAGAAACTCCGTTCAAGCGCGTTTCCTACACGGAAGCCGTTGCAGAACTTGAAAAACACGCAGACGATTTTGAATTCAAGCCGTTCTGGGGCTGCGACCTTGCGACAGAACACGAACGCTACCTCACTGAAAAAATCTACAAGTGCCCGGTAATGGTTTACAACTACCCTAAAGAAATCAAGGCTTTCTACATGAAGCTCAATGATGACGGAAAGACGGTAAAGGCTGTTGACGTGCTTGTTCCTGGACTCGGCGAAATCATCGGCGGTTCAGAACGTGAAGACGACTACGACAAGCTTCTGAACAGAATCAAGGAACTCGGACTTAAACCGGAAGATTACGGCTGGTATCTTGACCTGCGCAAATTCGGTTCAGTTCCGCACTCTGGCTTTGGTCTCGGCTTTGAACGCCTTCTCCTTTACGTTACTGGCATGCAGAACATCCGCGATGTAATTCCATATCCGCGCGCTCCAAAACTCGCAGACTTCTAATTAGATTTTCTGCAAATTTTTTAATGAAAAAACGGGCAATAACGCTGGTTACAATAGCGCAAAGCTTATTTCTCAACTTAAAGCTGTTTTTCCAAAATGGACTGTTGAGTTATTCCAGCGCATGCTCGTTCGATCTGATTTTTTCAGTTGTGCCCGTACTGCTCATGATTGTATTGATTGCAGTGCGGGTTTTTCATGCCTCGCCAGAACTGCTTTCTTCAATATATAATGCAATTCCAGAAGTTCAGAAATATTTTGACACTTCCCGCATAATTTCAGAATTCCAGAGCATAAAATCATTCAGCACGCTCGAAATTATTCTCGTCTTTTTTATCGTTTGGATGGCGCGACGGCTCTTCGCTTCTGTTTTTGCCGCGCTCAGGAATATTTTTCATGACCAGCGGAAAAGACGCGAGCTTTTCAATCAGATTTTAGTTTTTGTCTTTGAGCTTATTTTTGTGTCGCTCGTCGTTTCATTCATTTTCGTTTATATGTCGGTCAGGACAATTCTGAAAATGCCGTTTTTCCAGCGTTTTCCACAATTGAATTTTATTTATGACAGTTTTTTAAACGGGCGCGCAATAATTTATATTCCAAACATTCTTATTTTTATCGTCATTACGCTGATGTATAAAATCGGATCGGGAACAAAGCCAAAATTTTCACTTTGCACGCTTGGTTCGCTCACCTGTACTTTAAGTTTCTGGGTTTTTAGAACAGTTCTTCATTCTTTTATAAACGTAAGCCGCTACAATCTGATTTACGGCGTTCTTGGAAACGTGATTATTCTTCTGATGGATGTTTTCTTTTTCTTTATGTTTTTTCTTTTTTTCGCCCAGTATATTTTTGTCTGCCAATTTTTTGACGAGCTTCTGCTGGGAGAACTTTATCTTCTGCCAAAAAAAGAAGAAGTGTCGTTTTCAGGAAAACTCAAGAGAAAACTTTTTATCCGCCCGGATTTTCTTCTTGCGAAACCGCTTTCGCTCGCGAAGCTCGCTCCGGGAGAAAAACTTTACAAGGATGGAGACAAAGACACGTTAGCATACTACATTTTAAAAGGCTCAGTGAAAGTCGCGCGCTCAGAATACGATGCGGAGAAAATTCACCGCCGCGGAGATTTTTTCGGAGAGCTCAACTGCGTACTTTTCAAGCCGAGAACATCAACGGCAACCGCAATCACAGAAAGCAAAATTATAAAAATAAGAGGAAAAACATTCAGATTTCTCGTAAAGTCGAATCCTGAAGTCGCGCAGAAGGTTCTTCATGAGCTGAGCGAATATCTTTCAATGCTGAGAACAAAAACGCAAATTCAGCGCGGAGGACTTTCTAAGGAAAATTCTTAGATTGTTCACAATTTTCAGGATTTTCAGTAAAGTAAGAAAAGTTTTTATATTAACTGGAGAATAAAAATGAACGTAATTTGCCTGGATATGGAGGGCGTAATCTGCCCGGAAATTTGGATTGAATTTTCAAAAGTTTCAGGAATTCCTGAGCTGAAGCGAACCACACGCGACGAGCCGGACTACGACAAGCTTATGAAATGGAGAATCGGAATTTTGCGCGAGCACAACCTCAAAATCACCGACATTCAGAATGTAATCGCAAAAATCGACCCGCTTCCCGGTGCAAAAGAATTCTTAGACGAACTCCGCTCTCTCTCGCAGACAATCGTTCTAAGCGACACTTTTGAAGAATTTGCCGCTCCGCTGATGAAAAAGCTCGGAATGCCGACTCTTTTCTGCAACTCGCTCGAAACCGACAAGGACGGCTTTATCACTGCCCACAAAATGCGCTGCGCAAATTCAAAACTCACAACTGTAAAAGCGCTGCAGTCAATCGGCTATGACACAATCGCGTTCGGCGACAGCTACAACGACCTTGCGATGATTCAGGCAAGCAAGGCAGGCTTCCTTTTCCGCACAACAGACAAAATAAAGGCTGACTATCCGGACATTCCATCATTCACCGAATACGGCGACCTGCTTGAAGCGATAAAAAAAGCGCTGCAAAAATAAATAAGCTTTTCACAAAAAAATAAAGGGCACGTGTGCATGATAAAATAGATTAAAGAAAAATTTTCATCAGTTATAAGCGTATGTTTTATTATTTACGTAATCTTAATTTCAGTTTCTTTTGCAATTTCAGGGTTTACACTTGGAAAAGCTCAAAGCAGCTGGACGGATGATTTCTCATTTATTGGAGCCGTGCTTGGACTGATAATTGGAATTGCAGTCGCTCTTCTTTCTGGAATTCTGACTTTTGGGTTATTCGCTACAATAATCAGCATTTCGCAGTCGGATGATTTGATATTAAAAAAATTGACCGCATTGAAGAAAGCATAAGAAGCACAAAGCATGCGGCGGAATAATTCTATAATCTGATTGTTTTTCATGGACACAGCAAATAAAAAGGATACGGCGGAATTTTTCATACGCGGCATCCTTTTTTTTATTTTATCAATAAAATCCAAGACTTCAAAAATTGAAGAGTTTTTTAGAATTTAAGCCTTAAAATCAGTTTCCCGCCAGAATTTCGACTTCATCGGCTGTAAGCTCACGGTATTTTCCGAGCGGAAGCGACTCGTCCAGCTTAAGTCCGCCCATTGCGACGCGTTTTAGATAGACAACCTCGTTTCCGAGCTGGGCAAACATTCTTTTTACCTGATGGAATTTTCCCTCATAGATTGTCAGAAGGCAGTCGGTTTTTGAAGATGAGTTCGGAAAACTGTTCTCAGCAAATTCGAGGCAAGACGGCTGGCAGGTAAACTCGCTTTCCTTGTCCTCGCGGTCGATAAAGAATCCATTTTTGAAAAGTTCCACATACTCCAGCTTTTTCTCGGAAGAAAGAGAATCGCGCAATGCGACAGCATATGTCTTTGAAATATGATTTTTCGGAGAAAGAAGCCTGTGCGTAAGAGCGCCATCAGAAGTCAAAATCAGAAGCCCCTCGGTGTCAATGTCGAGGCGCCCCATGCAGTGCAAATCGCGCGCGGAAAAACTGTGCTTTAAAGTGTCGTCAACCAGGTCAAAAACAGTCTCGTGAATGCCGTCTTTGTTTGCGCACACGACATTCTGGCACTTGTTCATCATGATGTATATGTCGCGCTGCAAAGTAATTCTTTCTCCGTCAACAACAAGCTCATCTGTATCAATATCGAGTTTTGCGGAAGGATCCGTAACAATTTTTCCGTTTACAAAAACAATCCGGTCATGGCAAAATCTCTTGACATCTTTTCGGCTTCCAAATCCGCGGTGCGAGAGAATTTTATCAAGTCGCTCAAAAGTCATTTTTTAATCCTACAAGAAAAATACAAAAAAAAGCACTCAGAATTCCGTTTTTCGCGCGCACAACGAAATAAAAATCATTTATGCGCGGCAAAATTTACAGGGATTCCGGGTTAAAACCACAAATTGAGTTCTATTCTCTTTCCTCGATCGGAACGTATTTTCGCTCTGGAAGGACATTTTTGTAAGCCGGGCGGTAAATGCGTCCGCCAGCAATGATTTCCTCGATTCTATGGGCTGACCATCCTGAAATTCTTGACACAGCAAAGAGAGGAGTAAAAAGGTCGCGCGGAATATTCAGCATCGAATAAACAAAGCCTGAATACAAGTCCACGTTCGCGCAAATTTTCTTTTCGTCGCCGATTTTTTCGTAAAGGACTTCCGGTCCGATTTTTTCGATAAGCCTGTAAAGATTGTATTCATCTTCCAAGCCTTTCTCTTTCGCAAGTTTTGCCGCCCTGTCGCGGAGGATCGAAGCGCGAGGGTCGTTAACCGTGTAGACAGCGTGTCCGAGACCGTAAATAAGGCCTGTTCCGTTGTAAGCTTCCTTTTTGACTATTTTTCTAAGATACTCGCGGATCTGAGTCTCGCTTGACCAATCCGACAAATGCTCCTTGATGTCGTCCATCATTTCCATGACCTGAATATTCGCGCCGCCGTGACGGAAGCCTTTTAGAGAGCCGACCGCAGCCCCGATTGCAGAATAAGTGTCAGTGTCGGCAGAAGAAACAACATGGACAGTCAAAGAAGAGTTGTTTCCACCGCCGTGCTCGGCATGCAGAATCAGAGCCAAATCAAGAAGCTTTGCCTCGTCATCCGTGAAAGCCTTGTTATTGCGTATAAGCCGCAGAATATTTTCAGCTGTTGAAAGCTCCGGAAGCGGATTATGAATATACATCGATTTTCCGTCGTAATAGCGTCTTTTTGCCTGATAAGCATAAGCCACCAACGTTCCAAAACGGCTGATCAGCTCAATACTTTGCCTTAGAATATTCGAAATTGAGCGGTCCTCTGGATTCTTGTCATAGGAATAGGAAGCAAGAACTCCTCGCGCAAGCTTGTTCATAATATTTGCCGAAGGCGCCTTCATAATCATGTCTTCTGTGAAATTTGGAGGAAGCGTGCGGAGCTCGCCAAGATAAGCCTTGAAATGCTCAAGCTCATTTTCTGTAGGAAGCTCTCCGAAAAGCAAAAGATATGCGACCTGCTCGTATCCGAAAGCGTTGTGAGCTTCTGTGTCTTTTATCAAATCTTCTACGTTGTAGCCGCTTTCAGATACGAGCAGGT
>CAVDRA010000125.1:0-5437 GCA_963611155.1 bacterium
AGTTAATCATGCTGCAGATGCAATCAAAAATGACTGTTGCCGATAACTCTGGCGCCTGGCAGTTTTCGTATGTCACGTCGCGGACATTTTCATCCTGGCCGATGTCTTTAAAATGCTGAAGAACCGCTTTTGAAATGCTCACTTCCCTTAAGTCTGTGCCGGTCTTTTGTGCGAGAAGGCAGGCGTTCTTATATGTTCTTCCTGTTGTTCCGAATCCCGGCATCGTGACAGAAAGAATTTGCTTCCGGCTGATTTTGCACAGATCAAAAGCCCGGCAAGTGACTAAGAGCGCAAGCGTTGAGTCAAGCCCGCCGCTAAGTCCAATCACAGCCGCTTTTGCATGTACGTGCCTGAGCCTTTTTGCAAGCCCCTGTGCCTGAAGCTCCACAACTTCCATGCAGCGTTCCCGCCTTGAATCTTCATCTTGAGGCACAAAAGGATAGGGCGGAATTTTCCGCTCGAGTTTTATAAAGCCAGGATTTTTTTTGTCTTCCGGCGGATTTTCTTTTCCGTCTTCTAAAAGATTTATCTTTATGATTTTTGGCGCATTGCTTTTCTGGTTTTCAAGAGCGCAGGAAGCGAATGTCGTGGTTTTTATTCTTTCGTGTGTAAGCCTTTCAAAGTCGATTTCCGCATATAGAATTTTGTCTTCGAACGGCTTTTTTTCCGCGAGAATCGTTCCGTTTTCAGCAATGATAGAATGGCCGGAAAAAACAAGGTCTGTTGTGCTTTCAGAATTTCCCGCGTTCGCATAAATGTAGCCTGAGATATTTTTTGCGCTCTGCGCGCTCACTAAGACTCTTCTGTACGACGCTTTTCCGACAATCTCGTTTGACGCGCTTAAATTCACGGTTATTGCAGAGCCTGAAAGAGACGAAACTGTTGACGGCGCAAGCGGAACCCACAGATCCTCGCAGATTTCAAAGCCGATTTTTAGCGCCGGATTTTTCCCGTCTTGAATCAGAATGTCAGTTCCTGTTTTTGTTTCGTCAAAGATTCCGCTGTTTCCAAAATCATAAAAAGCGATTTTATTCCCGTTTTCATCTGTGCTGTTCAAAGATGGCGTGAAAGGCGAAAAATGGCGTCTTTCGTAGAATTCTGCATAGTTTGGAATGTACGACTTTGGAATAATGGCGAGAATTTTTCCCTTGAAAATGGCGGCCGCAGCGTTGTATAAAGATTTTCCGTCTGTGAGAGGAAGCCCGACTGCGATCAATGAGTTTAATCTTGAAGTCTGACCGGCGATTTTTTTCAGCGATTTTACGCTAGAGGAAAGAAGCGTGTCCTGAAGAAAAAGATCTGAGCAAGTGTATCCAGTTATGCAGAGCTCAGGAAAAACAATGATTTTCGCTCCGTTTTCTGAAGCTTCATTCGCGCTGTTTATTATTTCGTCCGCGTTAAAGTCTGTGTCCGCGACGCTGAGGGCAGGGGAGCAAGCGGCCGCTTTTATAAAACCGTAATTCATGTCTTGATTATAGTGAATATCTTGCTGATTAGGAATCGGTCAAAATGCGAGGCGGGACAGGAAAATGTGGAAAGAGGCTGCCTGTGAAATCAAGCGGTTTGCTAAAAATGACGTTGCTTAAAGATCAAATGCCTTGAAAACGCTCTGCCTGAAAAATACCGTTCTTTTCGCCCAAAAACAAAATGTTATTCGCCCAAAAATAAAATGTTTTACGTCCAAAAATAAAATGTTATTCGTCCAAAAACAAAATGTTATTCGTCCAAAAACAAAATGTTATTCGTCCAAAAATAAAATGTTTTACGTCCAAAAATAAAATGCTGAGCGTTCCGAAAGGAAACTTCGCTTGGCAAGAAAAAGGAAGCCCGCGCGGGAGAAAAAAAAGCGCTCCGGATATTAACCCGATGCCGCCTTAGTTTTTTGCTTTTTTTAGAATGTGTATTTTACTGCGATCTGGCCGAACATTTTTCTGTGTGATTCTGTGTTGTCGGCTGTAAAGTTATAGAACTCTCCGTTCTCGTTGTCGCTGAAAAGGTACGCTCCGCTCAATGTCAGGAACAGGCCTTCTGACGGATTGTACTCGATTTTCGGCTGGACGCACCATTCCTTGTTTTCAATTCCGTAGATTGCCGTGCATTCTGTTGTGAGCTTGTCGTGAAGCCATTTGTCGCTCAAATTCACAACCAGCTTGTTGATGCAGTAGTTGTCGTCTGAGTTGTAGTCAACATCGTAAAGCGCATAGTCTCCGTCCTTGATTTTGTCGCTGTTCAGAATGTATGTTCCTGTTTCCTGCACATTCAAATTCAAGTTGTGGAGAGGCAGGTCCATGTCAAAGCCGCCCACCCATGCGATGCTGTTGTTCTTTACCCACGGATTGTCTCCCGCCACGTCTTCAGTGAGATTGTAGGCAAGCTCCGCGCGTGTGTTGAATTTCCAGATGACTGTCGCAAATTCGAATCCGAATGTCTGCAGGCGGTCGTAGTCAAGAGACGGAAGAGAAAGCTCTGATGTTCCGTCGTGGGCAAGTGTTGAAGCCACTTTTTTTACTGCGAGTTCCGTTGCTTCAGTTGCGTCATATCCAGCTTGAATAAGCGCTGCCGCTATTGTTTGAACTTCTGTGCTGTGTGTTGTCGCTGCTGCTGTTATAAGGCTTGAAACATAGTTTTCAAGATTTGCGCTTGGCTGCTTGTAGTGTCCGTAGTAGTAGCTGAATCCCCAGTCAATCGAGCTTAAAGTTCCTGTGAGTCTTGCTCCGCCCTGCGCGTATTTAAGCGATTTGATGTTGTTTTCATACAGATCGTCTGACGAGAAAGAAGATGCGCTGGCGATTGCGTCAAAAGCGCTTGATGAAACTGTTGCGTTACTTGAGCTGCTAGAGGTTGTAATTCCGCCGTTATTGAGCGTGTGCAAAGTATTGTTCACGACGATTTTCTGCACTGTTTCTGTGAGAGTAGTCTGCGCGTAAGGCACGAGAGCTCCGCTTGCCGCGAATCTGTCGGCTGTCATCATTGGAGTTGCGACAAGCTCAAGACGGATGTTTGAGGCGTTCGGAGCGCTGTATGCGAGCGAGAACATCGGCTCTGCGATTCTTCTGTCGATATATTCAGGGAAGATAAAGTCTGTGTAGTCGTTCGCGTTGAAATTGTCGAGAACGTGCAATTTGTCGCCTTTTCCCCATACAACTTTCATTTTTCCGCCTGAGACAACCCAGTTTCCAAAATATCCGCGGACCGCGGCCTCTTCAAGAATATCTTCCGGATAATCCTTGATTGACGAAGTGTCAGCCTTAAGCTTTACGTTCACATCTGTGATGTCTCCGGCATAGTTCACGTCCAAAAGTCCGTAGGCGCTTCCTTCCATAAGCATGCTCTTAATGTCGTCCTGTCCTGAAACCGAGCTGCTCCATTCATTGTTGTCGTCATAATGTCCAAGCCATGAGCGGCCCTTTACACCTGCCTCGCCGTTTACTGTCACCGCGGAAGCTGGAGATGAGCCGTAGCTGTCATAATCCTGTGAAAAAGCAGCCGCCGAAAGCAAGGATGCTGCGATTGTTGTAAATAAAATTTTTTTCATAATCATTCCTTTTTTCTTAGATTATCGGAAATTCTCCATAAATGCCATCGCTTTACAAGATATTTTTTTTAACATAACTGATAATTTTCTTTGTGAAAGGCTCAAAAAAGCGGAAATACGCTGGATTTTTGCGGATAAAACTGCTGTTGCCTTGATTTTTGTGTTTTGGTTTAATGTTTTTCATGGATTCTTCTATGCAAAATGAAAAAGAAAATACGATAAAGGCTGTCATTTTTGACATGGATGGCGTTTTGCTTGACACTGAAAAAGTCTGCAAGGTTACCTGGGACATCGCTGCTTCTGAGTTCGGAATAAAGAAAATCGGCGAGGCTTTTTATAAATGCGTAGGAACAAACAGGCACGACACCGAGGCTATCCTGAAAGATTATGTTGAAGGAAAAGTTTCTCCTGAAAGATTTAGGGAAAGAACGAGCGAGCTTTTTTATCTTGTCGAGCGGGAAGTGGGGCTTGAAAAAAAGCCTTTTGTTTATGAATGTCTTTCGTCTCTTGAAAAAAAAGGCTTTAGAATTGCGCTTGCAAGCTCTACCCGCGCGCAAAGCGTCCGCCGCCAGCTGAAAAACGCCGGAATCATACAGTTTTTTGAGACTCTCACAACAGGCGACTTGGTTGAGCATTCAAAGCCTGCGCCTGATATTTATTTAAAAGCCGCTTCGTCTCTTGATTTGCCCCCTTGCGAATGTGTCGCGGTTGAAGACAGCCCGAACGGAGTGAGAGCCGCTGTCGCCGCCGGAATAAAATGCGTTATGGTTCCGGATTTGATTGCGCCTGATGGCGAGATGAAGAGAATCGCTTGGAAGATTTTGCCTTCCCTGAAAGAGCTTGATAAAGAGATTTAAAAACTTTGCATGGAAAAGCGTATGCGGCGGTTTGAACTTTTGCTTTTGCCGCGTTTTTTCTGCATGAAAATTCATCGATTGCAAAAAATCTAAAAATCTAAAAAAATGCATGAAAAATGCATAAATATTCAAAAAATATGCAAAAAGTCGCTTCTGTATATAGATACAGAAGCTCAGAACTGCTATAATGCTCATACTTTTGAATAATAAACAGCTGGACATCATGAGCGCAGACGAGACTTTAAAAAAACTTTTGCCTTCTTTTGAGCATTACTACGACATAAAAAATGACGGAGCGGTTTTCCCGTTCGCGGCGGAGGCCGAATTTCATCAGCGGCTGGAGCAGTATGTTCTAGTTCGTGCCGCCCATGTTTCCGATGTCGATTCAAGCGAGTATGTTTTTTTCTACACTTGCGATTCTTTAGACTGCGAGGATCTTGAAAAAATAGCCGGAAGAGCGTGGGCTGAAGGTCTTTCGCGCGTGAAAGTCTATTCTGGACACAGAAATTCAGATGTGATTCTTGTTGTTCTCGCGGATAAGATTTCGGATAGAGCGTTCAAAAAAATCAGAAAAATAAAATTTTATAAGTCCTACGCGTTCACTTTCCTCGGCTGGAGCCATTTTAAATTGGTCGCAATGGAGACTTCTTCCAAAAAACTTGCCAGCAACACTTTGGGCAAGGATTTGAAAAAAATCTTCAAGACAATTTAGGAAATCTGGAGAAAACAGGTTTCCATTAAAAAAAGTTTTCTCTTAAGGGAGGAGAAGAAATGACAGCATTATTGATTATTATTGCTGCGCTTGTTTTGCTTTTTGCAGGCTATGTTTTTTACGGCTCGTGGCTTGCAAGGCAATGGGGCATTGACCCCGCAAAAAAAACACCGGCTTTGACAATGACCGACGGCATTGATTATGTTGAGGCTAAGCCTGCTGTGTTGATGGGGCACCATTTTTCTTCAATTGCGGGCGCAGGCCCGATCAACGGTCCGATTATGGCGGCTGTCATCATTGGAGTTGCGACAAGCTCAAGACGGATGTTTGAGG
>CAVDRA010000126.1:0-5403 GCA_963611155.1 bacterium
TTCTACGGCTCAGCTGGCGGAGATGCTGACCAGAAAAAAGGCGACGGCGCTCTCGACTGCAAAAAATCAACTTACGTTACATTCTCTTACAACCACTTCTGGGATTCAGGAAAATGCAACCTTCTTGGTTTGAGCGAAGGAACAACTTCTGACCTTTACATCACTTACCACCACAACTGGTACGACCATTCTGACTCACGCCACCCGCGCTGCCGCTACTACTCAGCACACGTTTACAACAACTACTACGACGGAAACGCAAAATACGGTGCAGGCGCATGTCTCGGTTCGTCAGTATTTATGGAAGCAAACTACTTCAGAAACTGCAAATATCCGATGATGATTTCAATGCAGGGTTCTGACCTCTATGCCGGCGGTACTTCAAAGGACAACGACAACGCTACATTCTCTAAAGAAGCAGGCGGAATGATTAAAGCTTACAACAACACGATGACAGGCACTTACTACTTCATTCCTTACGGCGGAACATACTCAGGCGCTGACACAACTTCTGACTTTGATGCTTACGTTGTTTCTTCAAGATCAACGACAGTACCTTCTTCTGTAGTTTCACTTTCAGGTTCAAACACATACAACAACTTTGATACATCTTCAATCATGTATTCTTACACGGCAGATTCTCCGGAAACAGCTGTTGCAAACGTAAAGAAATATGCTGGACGTATCGAAGGCGGAGACTTTACTTACACATTCTCTGACAGTGCAGACACAAGCTACGACGTTGACACTACATTAAAATCAAAACTCGAAAGCTACACAGGCGCAACAACTGCTTACAACGAAGCTACTTCAAGCTCAACTGACACTTCTTCTTCAGGTTCATCTTCAAGCTCATCTTCAGACAGTTCAAGCTCTTCTGATTCTTCTTCAAGCTCATCATCTGACAGCTCATCTTCAAGCGGTTCAAGCTCTTCATCTAGTTCTACAACAACTACAACTTCTACTTCAAAAGTTGCTGCTGATTCTTACTCGACAGGAAGCATTACTTCAAACACTGCTTACGGCGACTTTACACTCCTTGCAACAAGCAAAAAGGCTGTAAAGATTTCTTCATCATCTGCAACTTACGGTTCAACTTCTTACACAAAAGCATGGGATTTACAGGGCGGCTCTGACGGCGTAGAACCGACTTACCGCGCATTCAAGGTAACTCTTGCAGAAGGTGATGTTCTGACTGCAGTTGTAAATGCAAATTCCTCAAGAACACTCCAGCTTTCAGACGGAAGCGACGTTGTTGCAAGCGCTGACGTAGGAACATCTGCAAGCCAGTTCTCTTACACGGCAACAGCTGCAGGAACTTACTACCTCTATTCAAAATCAAGCTCAATGCGCGTATTTGAACTTGCAAAGACTGCCTCAACATCATCAAGCTCATCTGATTCTTCTTCAGACAGTTCAAGCTCTAGTTCGACAGATTCTAGTTCAAGCAGCTCGTCTAGTTCTTCAAGTTCATCTGACTCTTCATCAAGCGGAAGTTCTTCATCAGATTCGTCAAGCTCTTCTTCAAGCGCTTCAAGCCTTTCAATCTCTGCTTCTAAAACACAGACTGGTGTCGGAACACGCTCAAGACTTAACGAAATTACTTCTGTAAGCCAGATTAAGAATGCAATCTCTGTTTCTACGGCTGATCAGTTCAAGTCTGCACTTGATTCAGTTGTAAACGGCGGAGCAATCGTTCTTGCAAAGGGAACTTACTCATTCTCTGAAACAATCACGATTTCTTCTTCAAACAACGGAGCTTCAGGCGCAATGAAATACATTATGGCAGCACCTGGAACTTCTGCAGATGAAGTAATCCTCGACTTCTCAGGTCAGGCACTTGCAGATGCAAACCGCGGTATCCAGCTCTTCGGCGACTACTGGCACTTCTACGGAATTACGGTAAAAGGCGCAGGCGACAACGGCATGTACGTTTCTGGAAACAATAATATTGTAGAAAACTGTATCTTCGTAGAAAACCGCGACTCAGGACTTCAGATTGCACGCGAAAGCTCTTCACTTTCAAGCATGAGCGACTGGCCTGCAAACAACCTGATTCTGAACTGTACTTCTTACGACAATGCTGACAAAACAGGCGAAAACGCAGACGGCTTTGCATGCAAACTTACTGCAGGAAACGGAAACGTATTCGACGGCTGTATTTCTTACTCAAACTCTGACGACGGCTGGGACTTGTACGCAAAAGAAGCAACAGGTTCAATCGGTGTCGTAACAATCAAGAACTGCGTTGCATTCAACAACGGTAAACTGACTACAGGTTCAAGCTACGGAAACGGCGATATGAACGGCTTTAAACTCGGCGGTTCAAACGGCAAGGTTCCGACAGCACACGTAGTTTCTAACTGTGTTTCAATTGCAAACGGACACGACGGATTTACAGACAACGGAAACGGTGGCGCACTGAGCCTTACAAACTGTACTTCTTACAACAACGCAAAAGTAAACTTCAACTTCTACCGCACAAACAAGGGAGTTTTCACAGGACTCGTAACGGGTTCACCGAACAACTCAGACAAATACGGAACAAGTTCAGTTGCTTCAACACTGTCAAAAACAGTTTATTACACAAACAGCAAATACTACTGGATTGATTCAGCAACATCTGTAACAAACGGACAGAAAAACGTTGGAACACAGATCAGCGCACCTGCCTTCAAGTCAACTACACTTCCGACAGCAGATTCAAACGTTCACAAGAACCTGAGAAACTCAGACGGAACAGTAAAACTCGGCAACACGCTCGCAGTAAGTGATTCAACATACTCAGGCGCAAGCTTCTCAACACAGGCAGCGTCAATCCTCGGCGTAAGCCTCACAACAAACTAAGTTTGTAACCCCAACGATTTTTTCGGCTGACGTTTACAAGCCTTCCCCCGGAGCCTTCCGGGGGATTTTTTTTCAGTTACAATTAACTGTCTTAAAAAAGGCTCTCGGTCGGTTCTGTCCACGAACGCGTCTTGAGCCAGTGCAATGTAAAACTGCGCCACGGATGGCGCTAAAGACTGCCACCCCCAACAAATTGGCGACAGGGAGGTCGCTAAAGAATAAAAGCCCCGACAAAAAAACGAAGTTTTTTGTGCACGACAGGATGTCGCGCGTGCCTTTTTTTGTTTTCACTGTGGATATATGATTTTTCCTTTCATTTCATTTTTTGAAGCTTGCAAACTCCGCTAGACCGCCAGCTATAGCTATCGGGTTTTCTTTGTACTAAAACCTTCTGAAGAAATATTTTTGTCTCAAAAAAACTTAAAAATGGCGCAATGAAAAACGGCTTAAAAATCTGATGTCACAAACTTCACTCCGTAATATTTGACAATTGCTCTCACAGAAGATATATTCTATTTTCACTTTTTACGGAGGTTTTTATGAAAAAACTATTCTTGATTATGGCAGCTGTGACGCTTTTCTTTGCAGGCTGTAAAAGCATCACGCCTGAAATCGAGGGGGACTGGCAAACAGCCAAGCTTGAAATTAACGGAGTTGAGCAGGAATTGGTAATGTCGGAAATAACGCTCACACAAAAAGATGGAGCCGCATATTCAATAGACGGAGATTCCGGCGTAAACCGTTTTTTCGGCGATGTAAAAGTAAGCGGCTCATCTTTTAAAGTTCAGGACAACATCGGAAGCACAAAAATGGCCGGGGATCCTGCTTCAATGAAATTCGAGGACATCTTCATACAAGCGCTTCTTTCCGCTTCGTTATGGGAGAAAATCGATGAAGGCTCATCAGTTCTGCTTAAACTGACTGACAAAAACGGAAAGCACATTCTCACTTTCACAAAAAAATAAAACACTGTTTTCAGCTTTTCCAAATAAAAAACCGCGCAGAATTTTAGCTTTTATCGCTTTTTCTGCGCGGTTTTCACTTTTTTCTAAGAACAAAGGGCCAGCGCCACTTGTCTTTCTCCTCTTTTTACAGAGCATTCAAAGTCTGTATATACTTTCCCATTTCGCCTGCCCATTCCATAAGCGCCAATGTATCAGCTTCAGGTGCAACCTCCGTGAATGGGACTGCGCCTGCTTCCTCATAGTATTTCCGAGATGTTTTATAATCCTTTTTCAAAAGAGCGTTCTCAGCCTTTTCATAAAGTTTATAATGCTTCTGAACGGAAGCTTCTTTTGAAAGTTTCATAGGCTTTTTTGATTTGTAAGTGCTTATATCAGAATATTTTCCGCCGCTGCGGAAATTTGAAAAAAATCCAGAGATTGAGCTGCTTGAGCTTGCGCCGCCGCTGGCAGAGTCAGCAGATGACTGCGAACTGGACTCGCTTGATGACTGCGAACTGGTGTTTCCGCCGACTCTGCCCTCGATTCCTTTTACAATTTCTTTCCATTTCTGAGAAAAACAAGCCGATGAAGCAATCATAAGCAAGACGACTGCAATCTTTGCTTTTTTTGACGATTTCATGTTATCCCCCTAAATTCAAAAACACTTTCCAAAATCTTCTGAATGCTTTCTAAAATTACTTATCCTATCACATAATTTTTAGAACTGCAAAAAACAACCGTTTTTCATAACTCCGCAAATTTGCTAAAATAGAGCGGAGGTATAAAGATGAAAGGATACATCCATCAATTTGAAAGTTTTGGTTGTGTAGACGGCCCTGGTTCAAGATTCATTGTTTTTACAGCCGGCTGCAATTTGCGCTGTAAATTCTGCCACAATCCAGACACATGGAATATGAAAGACGGAAAACTCTACGAAGCTGCAGATGTTTTAAAAGAAGCACTTTCCTGCCGCTCATACTGGGGAAAAAAAGGCGGAATTACAGTTTCCGGCGGAGAACCGCTGCTTCAGATTGATTTTCTTATTGAACTTTTTACGCTTGCAAAAAAAGAGGGCGTAAACACCTGTATCGACACAGCAGGCGGACCTTTTACAAAAGAAGGCGAATGGTTTCAAAAATTCAAAAAGTTAATGGAAGTTACAGACATTCTCTTAATGGACATTAAGCATATCAACGAAGAAGAGCATATAAAGCTTACAGGACACACCGGAAAAAACATCCGCGAAATGTTCGCATATCTCGACGAAATTCAAAAGCCAATCTGGATCCGCCACGTTCTTACGCCAGGAATCACCGACAACGACGAATATCTTACCCAGACCCGCGACTTTATCCGCACGCTTTCCAACGTTTACCGCGTAGAAATTTTGCCTTACCACGGACTTGCAATCGCTAAATACAAGGATCTCGGAATCGACTACGCCTTAAAAGACACAGAAAGTCCAACACAGGAGCGCGTAGAAAACGCAAAAAAAATCCTCGAATGTGACAAATACACCCGCTGGAAAGACTAACCTAATTTTTTTTGATTTTTTGGGGCTCCCCCGCCGCAAAAGCGGCGGGTCGGGCTATTCGTGGTTCCGCCATTCGGC
>CAVDRA010000127.1:0-5387 GCA_963611155.1 bacterium
AGAAGAATCAGGGCCTCTCTCTTGAATCTTTCGCGCACAGTCGGATTGTTTCTGATTGTAAGTTTTTTCAAAATCACAAGACGCTTCAAAGTCGGGTGGACAGCCTTGTAAACAGCTCCCATTCCGCCTTTTGCGACAAGCCCCATAAGCCTGTATTTTCCGATATACTCAAGCGCCGGCTTTGCGGCGGTGTTCAGTGAAGAGTGCGGCGTGCGCAAAGCCTTTGTTTTTTGAGCTGAAGAAGCCCCTGAAGCAGAAGCGGCAGAGCTCCCCGCTCCTAAGTTATTTTTCATCACAACTGTCTCGTCAGCCATTTTATTTCCCCCATAAAAAATCAATTATGAATTAACGCTTTTCAACATTTAAAATATCTTCCGGCGGATTGAATTTTCTTTCAGGCGGCACAACGGCAATATTCTCCTCGTCAGGATTATGAATCTGAATATATTTTCCGTTCTGCCTTAGCGCGTATTTTCCTGTGACAGGACGGTGCCCTCCAAGCCAGACATAATCTTTCGCGCTTTTTCTTCCAATGAGATTTCTGACTGTTTTTTCAACGCTGTTCTCCTCAGCTTTTCCGTTTGCTGTCCAAGTAAAATTGAACACAACAGAGCTGTCTTTTTCATGATAGTTTATGATTTCCTTTCTGGTACAAGAAACGGCGGGCTCGGCATGAGAGACCATGCAGTTCTCAAAGACAGCGCAAACAGGAAGAGATTTTTCAAAGCAGCTTATTTCATGAAGAATCAAGTCATCATAGTAGCTTTGCAAAAAGTCCGCGACCATATTTCCCTCGTCGCAGAATTTTTTGAACGGAACATTGCCGTAGGGTTTCACATTCATCTCGTTCAAGACATTCTCGTGATTTCCCTTCAATATATGAAAGTGACCTGCAAAACTCGTCTTTAAAACCAAAAGCATTTCCAAAAGAGACAGATTCTCCTTCATCTCGCTTTTCATAAAATCATTTATGCGGTTTCCGAGCGAATATTCTTTAAAGGCAGAAATCCACCGTTCACGCCCGCGAGACTCAGAATGGAAAATATCACCGACGCAGCATACATAAACAAGCCCTCTCTCAAGACATTCAAGAACAGAAAGCCCTGAGCACCTGGCAAGCGAAGACGAATACTCTTCAACTGAAGAAAAAAATCCAGGCTTCAAATTCTTTTTGTCTGTTCCAAAGTCTGCAGGCGGAAAACGGTAACTTAAAATATCGATTATAAATTTCTCGCGTCCGTGCAAGTCCGGAACCACAACAACAGGCAAAGCTTCATTATGATTTTTGCAAGCAGCGAAATCCAAAAGACCGCCGGCGTTTTTCTGTTTTGAAAGCGACCGGTAAGACGGACTTTCATTCTCCAGAACAGAAACGCAGCTGTCTAAAAGCGAGAACAAGGAGGCGTAGGAAACAAGCTCCGGCGACTCATATTGCCTGATAAAACTGAGAAGCAAGTCTGACAAACTCTAATCCGTAGTTTCCGGCGCAAAGAATCAAGACATAACCAGAGAAAAAGCTCCGACCGTGATTTTATCGCCAGGATTGAGCTTAACATATTTGTCAGAAGGAATTCTGCGGCCGTTCAGGAAAGTTCCGTTTGTGCTATTCTCATCTTTCAAGAAGTAAGCGTCGCGGATTTTCTGAATGCTCGCATGAATACGGCTCACAAGTTTATTGTCAATGACAATCGAGCAGTCAGGACTCCGGCCAACCGTCATTTTTGCCACAAGATTAATCTTTTTCTGATTAAAAACGAGATAAGAAACAGGCGCGCCTTCCGCGACCCTCTCCAAATGCTGTCCAACCGGACTTTCAGTAATAATTGTCTTGTCATCCATAGACTTGATTATACCCTATACGCAATCTTTTTGCAAAAAAGATTGAAAACAGGCCGCGCAAAATCTTCCCCAAGGACAGAACACATAATTTTTCTTTTCAAATCAAAACGCTTTTCAGATTAGAAAATCGTCTTTTTGCCGTTTTCTAAAACTTTAGGCTTTTTCGGCAATTTTGCATAAATATAAACATCATAGACGCCAAAGCAGATTACGACAGCGCCCATGCAATAAAACCACGGATTTTTGCTGATTCCAAAATATTCAGGACATATTAAAGCCCACATATTCCGCCAGGGATTAAAGCTCAAAAGCGCCACCCCAAGAAGAACAAAAGAGAGCTGCCAGCACGCGCCGATTCTCGTCCCCCTCTCGCGCCAGAACATTCCTGGAACACAAACAACAAGTGTCTGAGTGAATATCCAGAATTTAAACATGCTCACGTCTCCAAGCTCAACACGAAGGAAATTCAAGCTTACAAAAAAGATCAAAATCTCAGAAAGACAAAATAAAACAGCATGCTTCAATGTGGAATTTTTCCCCCAGATTGATTCGCGCTCTGTTGTGACAGCAAAGCAAAGGCAGACAATTTCAACAAGAACCCAGACAGCCTCACCGGCTCCGCCAAGAATAAAAAACCAGCAAGGAACGGTTCTGTATGCCGCGATAAAAACCCATATTCCCATAGAGTCGGCCGCGCAGTAAAAAGTGTGGAGCCATACAGGATAAGGCGCAGATTTTTCACGGACCACAAGCAAAAGAGAATAAACATAAACCAGAAATCCGAAAAAAAACGTAATCAGGACAGATGTCAGATTTCCGGCAAAAGCAGGATTTGAAGGGGTTAGCGCGTTTACAAAGTCTTCCAGAAAAACATCGCTTCCAACATAAGAATTAAAAAGAGCATCTAGCATAATCGCCTCCGTTTACAAACAGAATATTAAATCCATAAGCAAAAAAACTCCGCATCAAAATATTGCTGTTCTGTGAATTATTGCCCACCTGTGTTATAACTTGTGTATTATGGACAGAAGAATTATTAAAACAAAAAAAGCAATAAGAGTCGCGTTTTCATCTCTGATAAAAGAAAAAAACATCTCTGAAATCACAGTTTCTGAGCTTTCAAAAAAAGCAGACATAGACAGGCGGACATTTTATCTTCATTATTCAGCAGTTTCGGATATAATCCGGGAAATAGAAGATGAAGCAGCTTTCACTCTGAACGAAGAGATGTCTGCCAGAAAATTTGAAATCACAGATTTTTTTGAATGCTTAAACAAAATTCTTCTAAGCAATTTTGAATACTACCAGTGCATCACAAGTGAAAGCGGATATTACAGTTTTCAGATTGAATGCAAGAAAATCCTGAAAAACGCAATTACGCGCAGTTTTTTAGATAAATCAGGCATGAGAAAAAAGCTTTTCGATTATTACGCTGAGTATGTGACAAGCGGAATTATGGCTTTATACATAAAATGGGCGAACAGCCAAGAAAGATGCTCCGCTGAGGAGCTTTCAAAAATAGCGGCAATAGCCGTAAACGACAGCTGGAAACTGATTACAGGCGAAAAAACATGAAAGGCAATCTGACGCGGCTAAATGACGCAAAAAAAAGCAGGCGTCCTCAAAAAAGAAGCCTGCCTTAAAATAAAATCCGCCGCTTTTCAAGAATGAACCGGCTTTACAATGTAGCCGCCGCCGCAGATAACATCGTCAATATAAAGAACAGCTGACTGTCCCGGGGCTACAGCCCGCTGCTCATCCTTGAATGAAATGAGATACGGCTGCCCCTTGTATAAAGTATTGTCTTCATTTTGAGGAATATATTTTTCCACAACACATTCGACAGGCCTGCTTGCAAGCCTTATCTTCACGCTCGCGCTGAATTTTCCATCCGGCTCAACGCCGCCTGGCCATGAAAAATCATCTGCGACCAAAGCTTTTGAATTCAGCGCGCTGTTCGGAGCCAAGACAACAACATTGTTTTTCGCGTCGATCGAATGCACATAAACCGGATAGCTCATCGCAATTCCAAGTCCCTTGCGCTGTCCGACTGTATAATGCTCAATTCCCTTGTGTCGGCCAAGAACGTGGCCGTCCAAATCGATTATGTCGCCTGGAACGGAAGGCTTGTCTGCAAAAAGCAGATCAAAATATTCCTCGCCGATAAAATCCTGGCTTTCCTTTTTCTCCGCGGCTTTCAGGCCAGCGCGCCGGGCAAGCTCGAAAACCTCGGACTTTTTCATTGAAGCTAAAGGAAAACGGACCTTTTCCAGAGTCTCTGAAGGAATTCTGTTCAAAAAATAAGTCTGGTCTTTCGAGACATCGAGAGCCGTCGCAATCATCGCAGGACGCTTGCCGCTTCCAAAAACGCCCTCGTCCGGACGGACAATCTTTGCGTAATGACCAGTGCAGAAATAGTCATACCCGATTCCGAGTTTTTCCATTCCGTCAAGAAGAGCGCCGAATTTTATATAGCGGTTGCATCTTATGCACGGATTTGGCGTGCGCCCGTTCCTGTATTCTGACTTAAAATACTCAAGAACATTTTTCTTGTATTCGTCCTCAACATGGACAACATGGTATTCGATTCCCTGCTCAGCGCAGAATTTCTCGCAGGACGCAATGTCATCTTTCTCGTGAGGACTGTAACACGCGTCTTTTATCGCATGGCCTTCCTTTTGAAGCTCCGGAATCGAGTTGTCCCAGAGCGCCATTGTGACGCCGATTACACGGCAGCCTTTTTCCTTGAGCATAAAAGCCGTCAAGGTTGAGTCAACGCCGCCTGACATTCCGACAACAACTGTGTCGCCGATTTTCGGCATTTCTAAAGCTGTGTATTTCATAAAAATTTCACCTTCGTTTTTTGCGTTAGGGATAGCAGCACCGCCGCAGGCGTTCCGGCTCGCGCGCCTGATTTTTGCCGCAAAAAAAGAGCCGGAATGAAGCGCGGCTAGCGCGGAAGTGCGAATAGCCCGGACCGCCAAAGGCGGTAACGCCCCTGTATTTTTATTTTTTCATTAAATCTGCGAGCGTAACTGTGTCAAGATAATTCTCAATCAGGCCGTCAAGTTTCGTCCACAGCGGAATTGTTCTGCAATCGCCTTTTCTCGGGCAAGGCTCCGCGTTTTTTTCAAGACAGGCGACAGGAGCTAGAGTGCCCTCTGTAAGGCGAAGAATTTCTCCGACCTTGTACTCGTCTGGCTTACGGTTCAGCCTGTAGCCGCCGCCTTTTCCGTGAACAGCGTCAACAAACAAATTTTTTGAAAGGAGCGTCATTATCGCTTCTATGTACTTTTGAGAAATATTCTGCCGTTCTGCAATCTCTTTGAGCGGAATTCTTTCATCAGCGCCGTTTTCCGCCAAGTCAACCATAACCCTTAAAGCGTAACGGCCGCGAGTTGAAACAATCATCTTTTTACCCACCAAAAAAGTATTTAATTGATAGTATCATAAACCGTCTCTTAAAACAATCAGATATGAAAACGCCGGAAGGACAGCTGCAAAATAATTTTCTCCCGCGTTTTTTGTTATAACCGGCAATTTATAAC
>CAVDRA010000128.1:0-5330 GCA_963611155.1 bacterium
CTGTAAGGCATCCGTATTGCCAGCGCCTGATCGATGATTTTGCAGGCGACTGCTTTGTTGCAAAGCGCGGCGATCCTGAGCTTGTCGATTTTGTTGAAAAAAAATATTTCACTGCGAGCGAGGAAGAACGCCTGAATGCGGTAAAGCCTGCGGCCGAGTTTTTTAAGGCGCAGGGATGCGACACAGTTATTTTGGGCTGCACTCATTTTACGCATATTTTCAGCGAGATGAAAAAAGTCTGCGGACCTGACGTAAAAGTTGTAGACAGCCGCGACGGAGTTGCAAACCAGGCGCTTAGAAAATTAAAGGATTGGGAATCTTGGGAAAAATCAAAATCTGAATCCGTTCTTGAAACCGGAAAAACACTTGGAAATATTGATAATCTGACTTTTTTTGTCACAAAATCAAGTCAGAAAGAAACTGCTGAATACGAGAATTTGTGCAGAAACATGAATATTCCGTGGGGAGGAATTATATGAAAACTTACGGCGTGATAATGGCTGGCGGCGGCGGAACACGTTTCTGGCCGCTTTCAAGGCAGGAAACACCGAAGCAGCTTTTGAATCTTTCGGGAAAAGACATCATGGTAAACGAGGCTATTGACCGCCTTTCAAAAACTGCCGACAAAAACGACATTTTTATAGTTACAAATGAAACTCAGATAAAGAAAATGCTTCAGGCCACAAAAGGGCGGATTAAGCGCAATCATATTTTGTCTGAGCCGAGCTCTAGAAACACTGCCGCGTGCATCGGCTATGCGGCGATGGAAATCGTGAAAAAATACGGCGACGGAATCATGGTCATTACGCCTTCAGACGCTTACATAAAAGACGAAATTGAATTCACGCGAATTTTAGGAATCGCAGTAAAAGCCGCGGAAGAAAAAGACGCTTTAGTCACAGTCGGAATAAAGCCCACATTTGCGGCCACAGGCTACGGCTACATAAAATTTGCAGTCAGCAATGAGCAGCCAGCGATAGATAATCCTGAAGAAGGGCATTCCGGCGCTTCATGCCGTCGGGCTTTTGCAAACCCTAACGCAAATCAAGCCGGCGAAGTCCTGAAGGTTCTTGAATTCAAGGAAAAGCCTGATTCTGAAACTGCCAAGAAATATGTTGAAAGCGGCGAATACGCGTGGAATTCTGGAATGTTCATCTGGAAGGCTTCTACAATTCTAAAAAAATTCGAGCAGTTTCTTCCTCAAATTTATACCGATTTGCAGAAGATCGGCGCTGCAATGGGAACAGACGAGGAATTTAATGTGATTGCAGACGTTTATTCGCAGATTCAGTCGATTTCGATTGACTACGGAATAATGGAAAAATCGTCTGACGTTTATGTTGTTCCGGGCGAATTCGGGTGGAATGATGTCGGAAGCTTTGATATGCTCGGTGTTCTTCATGAGCCGGATAAAAACGGAAATATTTCAATCGGCGACCAGATAAGCATCGGATCAAAGAATTGCATTACTTATTCGAGCGGGCGCTTGGTTGCGACTTTAGGCCTTGAAAACGTTGTTGTGATTGAAACTCCAGACGCGGTTTTGGTTTGCGACAAGTCAAAAGTTCAGGATGTTAAAAAAGTTGTCGAGCAGCTTAAAAAAGAAAGGCGTGTGGAGCTTTTGTAAATCGTCATGCTGAATATGAATTTCTGAAAAAAGCTTGACAATGAATTTTTTTGTCATGCTGAATTCAAGGCGGGCAGAAAACTGTTCGTTTCCAACATCTGTTTTAAATATGGATTTTCCGAAAATATTCGGCAATGGCATTTTTTGTCATGTTGAATCTAACTTGAAAACTTATTGGAGATTTTATGAAATTATCAAGAAAGTCTGGAATTTTGCTTCATGTAACGTCGCTTCCATGTTCTGACGGAATTGGAACTTTCGGAAAATGCGCTTTTGACTTTGTGAATTTTCTCTCCGGAAGCAAAATCTCACTTTGGCAGGTGTTGCCTCTCGGCCCTACAGGCTACGGTGACAGCCCTTATCAGTCTTTCTCGACCTTCGCGCTGAATCCTCTTTTGATTGATTTTGAGGACTTGCTTGATAAAGGCTGGGCTGACAAAAAAGACATAAAGCCTCCAAAATGGATAAAAAAGTCAGGCGCGGTCGATTATGGCGCGGTGACATTCTGGAAAAACGGCGCGCTCAAAAAAATAGCTGAAAAATTTCTAAAGGCTATTACAAGTCCTGACGGGGAAAATGAGCTTCTTTCGCTTAATTCTGACGAAATCTTAGAGATAAAATCGAATTTCTTTGCTTTCTGCCGTGAAAATATTTTCTGGCTGAAAGACTACGCGGCTTTTATGAGCATTAAAAAATTTTATGATGACAAGGCTCAAAAGCAGCGCGAGGAAACCGGGCAGAACGTAAACGGCTCATGGACTTCTTTTTGGCCTGAAAAACTTGCCAGGCACGATGAAAAAGAAGTTGAAAACTGGATAAATTCACGCTCCGAAGAATTTTTGCAGACAGAGGCGATCCAGTTTTTTGCGTTTACGCAGTGGAAAGAGCTTCATGAATACGCAAAATCAAAAAATGTCATGATTATCGGCGACATTCCGATTTTTGTTTCTCCAGATTCGAGCGATGTGTGGGCTAACCAGAATCTTTTTCAGATTGATGAAAACGGAGAATTCAAAAATGTGGCGGGCGTTCCTCCGGATTACTTTAGCGCGGACGGCCAGCTGTGGGGAAATCCGCTTTACGACTGGGAAAAAATGAAAGCTGAAAACTATGAATGGTGGATTTTGAGAATCAAGAAAAGTCTTGAGCTTTACGACTGGCTTAGAATCGACCATTTCCGGGGCTTTGACACATATTGGGCTGTTCCTTTTGGAAGCAAGAACGCTGTCGGCGGCGAATGGAAAAAAGGTCCTGGAAAAGAATTTTTTGATGCGGTAAAAAATGCGCTTGGAGATTTGCCTTTGATCGCTGAAGATTTGGGCGAAATCACAGACGATGTAAGAAAACTTCGTGACGACTGCGAATTCCCTGGCATGAAAATATTGCAGTTTGCCTTCGACAAAAACGAATACAATGCAGGCGGAATGAAAAACGTTTTTCTTCCGCATTCTTATGAAAACCAGAATTGCGTCTGCTACACGGGAACCCACGACAATTACACGACTCAGGGCTGGTTTGACACTTTAAACGACGAGATGATTTCACTTGTCGCAAGCTACATAAAAGGCGAAAAGGTGAGCGCTGAAAAAGCGCGCGCAATGCAGAAATCAGGCGAGCTTTGCCGCTCTCTTGTCCGTCTCGCTTTTTCTTCAACCGCTTCCTTCGCCATAATTCCGCTTCAGGATCTATATTGTATTGGAAACGGCGGCAGAATGAACGCTCCTGGAACATCTGGCTCAAACTGGTCTTGGCGCGCAGAAAAAAACATGGTTCAGGAAAGTCCGAAATCAAAGAAAATAAAAGCTTGGTTTGAAGAGCTCTCAAGGCTTTACAACAGATAAAATCAGGAATTTTAAATTTTATGGAGACAAGATAAAAACTTTGCCTGGAATATCGTCAAAGTTTTTATTTATGCATTTGCGCTGCAAACTTTTTATTAGCTACAATTTCTAGCTTTGCCTCGGAGTTGCGATAAAAAGTCAAATCGGAAATGAATATTTTCTCATTGATTTTTATAGGAGACAAAAATATGAATGGAAAGTTAAAGGAAATGTGGCAGCTTTTTTCTGTCATGTTTAAAATTGGCATTTGCACTTTCGGCGGAGGAATTGCCATGCTGCCGATTTTGGAAAGGGAACTTGTTGAAAAACTCGGCTGGACAACAAGCGAGGAGCTTATGGACTGGTTCGCAATCGGACAGTCAACTCCTGGAATTATCGCGGTGAACGTCGCGACTTTTACAGGCTATAAGCGCTTGAAAGTCATCGGCGGCTGCATTGCGACTTTTGGAATGGTTCTTCCTTCAATTATCATAATTTCGATAATCGCTCTTTTTATAAATAATTTTGCTGAGCTTGCATGGGTTCAGCGCGCGTTAAAAGGAATCAATGTTGCTGTCGCGGCAATCCTGACAAACGCAGTCTATACATTCTCAAAGAAATCAGTGAAAAATATTTTCGGGTTTATTTTGCTCGTTGTTTCGTTCTTTTTGATTTTTGTTTTGAACGTCGGAACTATCTGGATTATTTTGGGAAGCGCATTTTTAGGCGTGGTAATTGCAGGTTTCCGCGGAGATTTCAAGAAATCTTCTCACGGTAAAAACGCTGCAGAAAAAAAAGATGGTGAGGAGGCAAAATAATGGAAGCATTGAACAATTTTATCAGCAATGAGATTTTGAGCCAGACAGTTCCCGGGCTTTTTATTCTTGTTGCCGTCTTCTTCTATATCGGACTTATAACAATCGGCGGCGGACAGGTCGGAATCACAATTATCCAGCAGATTATTGTTGACAATCTTCACCTGCTTTCAACAGAAAAATTCTTCAACATGGTTGCGATTTCAGAATCTACACCAGGACCGATCGGGATTAATCTTGCGACTTACGTTGGAACAGAGCTTTACGGTGTTTTCGGAGGATTCATCACGACAATCGGGCAGGTTATGCCTTCTTTGATTACAATCATGCTGATTGCGAAATTTTTCGGAAAATTCTCGGAGAAAAAAGGCGTTCAGGCGGCTTTCTCGACTTTACGTCCTGCTGTTTCCGGTGTTATCGCTGTTGCCGCGGCAAAAATCATTATACTTGCGCTTATTGTCGTTCTTCCGACTTTTGTTTCTTCCAGCATTTCTACTTGGCAGAGCGGAATTATCGTAAGCGCAGTGAATATTGTTTTCTATCTTCTGTGCTTGGCTGTTCTTTTTAAGACAAAGTTGCATCCGGTTTTTATTGTTCTTGCTGGCGCAATTTTTGGAGTTTTCTTCTGCTGAAAATAAAAAATCTTGCAAAAACTCAAATTTGAACTGATAATTTTAATATGTCTGATTTCAAAAGCTTGACCTACAAAACTAAATTTCGGATTTTTTCTGGCGTTTTTATCGCTCTAGTCCTGTTTATTTCCGTGAGCCTGATTGTTTTTAGCTCGCGGCGAATGTTCAATAAGGAGACTCATGAATATCACCTGAATACGGAAGAGATAAAAACTCTTCAGCTTGAATCCGATTTGGGAATTCAGCTTACTCTTGTAAAGCAGATGGCGAAGTCTCCTGCAATCATAAAATATATGGAAAATCCTTCCGATTCTTCATTGCGGAGCGCAGGTCTTGCTGATTTGAGAGAGTACAGCTCTTCTTTTGCTGGCGAGAATATTTTCTGGGCGTCTGCTGCTGATTATAAATTTTATTCTAATATGGAATATCTTTATAC
>CAVDRA010000129.1:0-5284 GCA_963611155.1 bacterium
TATGACGGAACTGCGGCAAGCAGAAAAGCTGAGCTTTCCAGAAAAGAAACAATTTTCCTAAACGACCTTAACAAAAAGGAGCTTTTCACTCTTGAAGGAGACTATTCCGAAAGCCACGTAGTAGAGCACGAGAGCGTCACATATCTTGTTTATCTTGATAAAATCGAGAAAAACAAGATTTATATGTGTGCGGAAAAGCTGAATCTGGAAACGCCGTCGCCGGAAAATTAAGGCTGTCTTCCTTTTTCCGGCGGAATGGACTTATCCGTTAATCATAAAGCTCGTTTAGAAGCCTGTACATTGAGTTAAGCCTCTCTTTTCCGTCAACATTCAAAGCCGAGCTTTCATCCGCGAGCGACTCCAGGCTTGAAAGGCTCTCGTTCAGCGCGGTCGTAAAGCCGCGGCTCGCCTTGAACCAATAAGCGCCTCTTCCGTCAGTGAACAGCGCGAGAAAAGCAAAATCCTTTGATTTTTTTGACTGCGTGATTCTTAGCGTGCATCCGATAGCTGAAATAAGCTCGTCAAATCCGCCTTCCTTGTTTATATCGAAATTCTTTCTCGGCCATGACTTTTCCGCAAGCGGCTCAAGATTCAGCTTCCTTGCGACCTTGCACGCAAGCTCAAGCTTTTCGCCTGAAAGAAGCCCTGTTCCCTTAAGAATGATTTTTGATCTGATTCCCGCGAAAGTCGCCATCTTGTTCTCGTCATGCTCGTTTCTGAGCGCGTTCCGGAACTTGTCAAGCGGCAGAATAAGAATCTTCTTTCCCTTTTGCTTCTCGATATTGAAGACTTCTCCGCCGATCTCAAGCTGATTCTCGTTGCTTTCTTTAGATTTCTTTCCGCCGAAATGCCCGTCGTCTCTTCCGTAGAGTTTCCCTTTAACATCATCAAATTTCTTGCCCTTGCACTCAAGATTTCCGGTAAGAGAGCGTCCTTTTTTACCGCGCAGAGAGTAGAGCTGCTCCTCAAGATTCGGCGAAATCTTTTCAAGAAGAGCCTTCGTAAGCGGAGAAACGCTCATCGCAAAAGTGCGCGAAGTCCTTACGATTTCTCCCGCCACAATAAACAGCGGATCTGTCTTGAACATATTCGATCCGGGATGAATCGAGATATGCTCCGCCGTGAGCGATCTGTAATTCTCGCGTCCCTCGCGGATGCATACAAACTGGATCATTCCCGTTGCGATACAGCAAAGATAGTCATCCATGCTTCCGCCGTTTCCTATCGGAATGCCGAGATCCGACACTTCCTCCTCAAGCTGCGCCTTTATGTTTGAAATCTCGGCCATCACTTTCTCGTCAAGATAATTGTTCTGGCAGAATCTTGTCTGGTTCTTCATCGACTGGTAAGTCCTGAAAAGCTTAACATATGTCACGAAGTCTCCCTGGACATCGCGGAACGCATGGTGCGCCTTTCTTGCGTCAGTCTCCTCCCCCGGAGGCAGAATGAAAGGCGAGTGCGTGCTCATGAATGCGGCGCAGATTATCGTCTCCTCGAGAACCGAAGGGTATTTCATTATGCTTTCAACGATAATCCTTGAGATTCTAGGCTCAAGCGGAAATTCAACCATCATTTTTCCGGTTGAGGAAAGCGAGCGGTCAGGATTAAGAGCTCCGAGCATGTTCAGCGTCTCAACGGCTCCCTGTATATCCTCTTTTTGAGGCGCCGAGATAAAGTCGAAATTCTCAAAATCAGTTATTCCAAGCTCGCTCATCCGCAAGACAACTTCAGACAAGTCAGTGCGGTAGATCTCCTCCGTCGTGTATTCCGGGCGAGAGTCAAAATCCTTCCGGCTGAAAAGCCTATAGCAGATACCAGGCTGTGTTCTTCCGGCTCTTCCTCTGCGCTGGTTCGAGCTTGCCTTGCTAACTGAAGTCTCGTTCAGGCTCGAAGTGAAAGTCTTAGGATTGTAGAAATTGAGCTTTGCAAGCCCCGAGTCGATGACTGTCGTGATTCCGTTTATTGTGACAGATGTCTCCGCGATATTTGTTGAGACAACGACCTTCTTCCGACCGAAAGGCGCGCTATCGAAAACTTTCTCCTGCTCTTCTTTTGAAAGCCTTCCGTAAAGCGGAACAAGATGGATCTTCGAGCGGTAGGACGCGTATGAGAGGCGCTTTATGCAGTCCTTGATGATTTTCTCGCCTGGAAGAAAGATAAGAATGTCTCCCTTGTCATCGTTGTCAAGAGCGCGGCCCACGACTTTTTCGATTTTTGAAAGCAGATACTCAGAGCCGGCCGCCGTCGCTGTCGTTGTTTTTCCGAGCGGAGGATCGTAAACCATCGCGACAGGAAAAGTGACTGTATCAATAGAAACAATAGGGCAGTTGTTGAAATATTTTGAGAAAGCCTCCGCGTTCATCGTAGCTGAGGAAACAATCACCTTGAAGTCGGGACGGGCCGCAAGAACACGCTTCAGAAGGCCTAGAACAAAGTCGATATTTAGAGATCGCTCGTGCGCCTCGTCCACCATTATGACCGAATATTTTGTCATCCATGGATCAAGCTTCATCTCCTGAAGCAGGATTCCGTCCGTCATGATTTTTATTTTTGTTGTCGTGTCGGTCTTGTCCTCAAATCGCATTTTGTAGCCGACAAGACCCGGGTAGCTCGTGTGAAGCTGTTTTGCGATGAACTCGGACACGCTAAGGGCCGCGATTCTCCGCGGCTGCGTTACCGCAATCGCTCCGGTTGCGGAATATCCGGCCTCGTGCAGAATAACCGGAATCTGCGTGGTCTTTCCGGAGCCTGTAGGGCTCTGCACAACAATCACCTGATTGCTTTTTAGGCAGTCAAGAATCTTTTCTTTTTGCTCGTACACAGGGAGCTTTTTGTAGTCAATCATATTTGTTTTTCCTATTTTGAAGTATTCCTGAAATTTAGTGCCTGGGGATTCTGATTTCTCAAAGCGCCGAAACTAAAAAAGAACAAGGCTTACTCCGGTTTATTTTTCTCTTCGTTCAAGCTGATATTTGATTCCTGGGAAATCTGCTCCAGTATTTCTTTTCTATTTTGAAGATAATCCGCCCACTTTTCAAGGTCGCTGCGGTCCAGCGCGCGGATAAGGCCGCTGTCAAGAGATTTTACCACAAACTGCCATGACGGTGTTATGTAGGTTGTTATAAAATGCGGCTCAATCTCCTCAAAAGACAGCTTTCCGCCGTTTTCCCTGATTTTTACCTTTATGATAACTCCGTCTCCGGTGTCGTCCCGCTCGGTCTGCGGCTTTGAAAAGGAAGGGGAAGTGCGCTGGCCTGAGATTGTGTTCCCGTTCGCATACATTATGAACGCCTGTCTTAATCCGTTCTCCTTCTCTTCAGGAAGAGCGACTGTCTCCCATGTCTTTACAAGATGCGGGTGGTTTGCCCACACAATGTCGGCGCCGCACTCGCTTATAAGCTCGCGGAAAAAGTGCCTGTGGCTTTCGGTAACCGCTCTCACATACTCCGCCTCGTCAGTATGCACAGAGACAACGAGCAGATCCGCTCCTGTCTTTTCGCGGAGATTTTTAAGGCTTTCCTTTAGCTCAAGACGCTTCTTTTCGCTTGACGGATAATAGTCAATGTAGGATGCATAGTCCGGACGGTTCAAAATCTCGGTGAATGCGGTAAAAAGCACTTTCCAGCCGTCTTTTTCAATAAGGGCGTAAGACATGTCGCCGAAAGACTTGGCGCGCAGCCCCGCTGCCCAGATTCCGCTTTTAGACGAGAAATAGCTTCTTGTGGCCTTGATTCCCTCAAGGTACTGGTCGTTCGTGTGATTGTTCGCAAGCGAGAATACGTTGAACCCCGCCTTTATCGCGGCCTCCACATAGCTTGAATGCATATTGAACGCAGGATAGCTGCTCCATTCAAGGGTGTCTGCAACAGGAGCCTCCAGATTCGCGAAATTAAGGTCGCTATCGGAAAGAAACGGCGCAATATCCCGCCAGATTTTGTCGAAATTTCCCGGCTTGTAGTTCACACTGTGGGCCATTATGTCGCCTGCGAATGCGAGGATTAAAGTCTCTTTCGCCTTGCTTTTATCGGCTTCTTTTTTTTTATGGTCTTCTGCCGCTTCGCTTTGGATGGCTTCCTCTTTTTCCAAAACGTGCCCGCCAGGGCTTGAGGCGCAGGAAGCGAGAGAAAAAGCGAGCATCAACGATAAGAAAAGACTGCAAGAAAAAATAGCTGTTCTGAGCTTCCGCATACCAGAAGATTATAAGCAAAAAAAGCTAAAAAAGAAAGGCGGAAAACGGGGACGCCGAAAAAGCGTAAATCATGCACGGCCTGTATCCGGCGCTCCCGGAAGCCTCATCCGCCGGTCTTAAACTTGCGGGCAGCCCGCAAGGCTGCGGCTCGCTCTGAGCTTGATTCAGCAGCTATGCCGCAGGTGATTACCGCAGAAACAACAGGGCTGTCAGTGCAGTAACAATCGGATTGATAGTGCGCAGACAATATGTTTGTTCGTGCGTGAACAAGCCTGTTGTCCGCGCGCTAACAACAGGCTTGTTTGAGTTTTGGCAATGAGGTTGTTGATGCTGTTATGGCGCAGCAGTGTAGAATTTTTTAAACAATCTTATACTGAACTTATGCTTGCGCTGGCACAGAAAATCGAAAGACAGAGAATCATTCATTCTGTAAAAACGCCGCAAATTCACAAGGCGGTTTTGGGGCGTTTTTTTACGCCGTGCAAAATTGCGGATTTTATGGCTTCGCTTTTTCCATAGCCGCGGCATTGTGTGTTATAATCAGCGAAGAAAAACGATATAGAATCACAAATATGGAAGGAAAAACACAGAAAATGACACAGCTACAACAGCAGACCGCCGCAAAAAAGTTCAGCGAAGCGTGGGCGGGCAAGGGATACGAAAAGGGCGAAACTCAGAAGTTCTGGCTGGATTTACTCTGCAACGTTTTTGGCGTGCAGGAGTTCACAGACTTTATCTTCTTTGAAGAGCAGGTAAAGGACAAAATCCAGAACAAGACGATTACCAACTTTATCGACGCCTACATTCCAGAAACGCGCGTAATGATAGAACAAAAGTCCAGCCACAAGGACTTGCGCGAACCAATAAAACAGTCAGACGGTTCACTTTTAACGCCGTTCCAGCAGGCAAAAAAATACGTTGCAGACCTTCCGCTTTCACAGCATCCGCGCTGGATTGTAACCTGCAACTTTGACGAATTTTTAATCTACGACATGGAAAAGCCGAACGGCGAGCCTCAACAAATTTTCCTAAAAGACCTTGAAAGGGACTATTATCTTCTTGAATTCCTTGTAAACAAAAAAAGCGATAATATCC
>CAVDRA010000130.1:0-5253 GCA_963611155.1 bacterium
GCCGGATGTCGACAGCGCGCGGACAACTTTTAACAACGCCTTGTTTGAATTTTTAGACACGATTGGAATTGAGCGCGGCACTCAGGTTGAGCTTTCCGGAACTCTTGACGACGCAGACAAAATAGAAAAGATTGAACGCTCTGTTCTTGAAAACTGCGAAAATAAGTCTTCACAGGTAAAGCTTATGCAGAAAAATCTTGAGACGGCGAAGCACAACAAAAATTCAACGGCAGGCTCGCTTCTTTTTCCGTCTTTGAACCTTGGAGCAAGCGTCTCGCCTGAAGTCTATTCTTATGACAAAAACACGAAAGATAGCGCGCAAACACCTCAATGGAGCGTTTCAGCCAGCGTTTCGCTTCCACTGGACAGCTGGATTCCCGGCTCTTCTTCTAGCGTAAAGATTGCGGCCCTTGACGACACTGTAAAAGACTATGAAGTTCAGCTTGAAAATCTTAAAAAGACTGTCCGCACAAGCGCAGAGGAAAAATACGAGGCAATTGAGCTTTCGCAAAAAAATATTGCTGCCCGCAAAATGAACGTTCAGCTTGCGCAAAAATCCTATGAGATGACAGAAGAGGCTTACAGCCGCGGAACTAAGGATTTGCTTGCCTTGCAGGATGCATTGGACAAATTGAGTTCTGCGAAGCTGCAGCTGCGCGAGGAGCAGTACAGCCTTTTGAGCAACGTGCTTTCGCTTAAGACGCTTCTTTCGCTCCCGTCAAAAACATTTTTAAAATCGGAAGACGAATAGATGCTCAAATAAATGAGATTTTCGAATCCATTTCGGAATTTCATTGTGAATAGATGCTGACGAAGAGAAAAAATTCTGCATGGCAGCGGAAAAATAAATATCGAGGTATGAAAATGAAAATCACTAAAAAAAGAATCGCTTATATTGCGGCCGCGGCCGCGGTTCTGGCTGTTATCGCCTGTATTCCAAAGAAAAAAATGGAGATGCCGCCGGCAGAGAAAACTGTTTATCCGGTCCAGACAGAAACTGTTCAAAAGTCTGATCTGCAGGAATATCTGCAGTTGAACGGAAACGTAAAGGCGGACAACACGATTTCTGTTTTCCCGGATATGAGCGGAAAACTTGTGAGCGTGCCTGTGACTCTCGGAACTTACGTAAAAAAAGGCCAGGTGATTGCGGAAGTTGACCCTTCCGTTCCAGGCGCGGTTTACGCAAAAAGTCCTGTTTACGCTCCGATCGAAGGATACATTACTTCTCTTCCGCTTACTCCGGGAACAACCGTCTCCACTTCTTCGGAAATTGCGCAGATTGGAAACATAAAAACGCTTCAGATTGAGTCAAAAATTCCTGAAGGAAAAATCGGCGTCTTAAAAAACAATCTTACGGCGGAAATTTCACTTGAGGCATACAAGAACGAAACTTTTCCGGCGCACATTTTCAGAATCAGCCCGATTGTTGACGAAAGCTCGCGCACAAAGGAAGTTTATTTTCTTTTCGACACGAACGACACAAGAATCAACGCCGGAATGTATGTAAGAATCAAACTGAACACGGTTCTTCATAAAGACATAATTTCTGTTCCGGCTGACTGCATTGTGACAGACAACGGCAAAAAATATGTTTACGTCGTAAAAGAAGGCTCGGTTACAGAAAACGCGTTAACAGAAAACGCGCAAGCACAAGGCGCGAACGGAAAAGAGATGGCAGACGGCACTCAGACAAAAGCCCTGCTTACTGTAGAACGGCGCGAAATTACAGAAGGCGTTACTGTTGACGCGCGAACAGAAATTTTAAGCGGTCTTGGCGAAAACGAAAGAATCGTTGTGAGCGGAATGCAGGTTCTTTCTGACGGAGCACAAGTACGCAATGTTGGAGGCGAAAAATGAGCGTTTCTAAAAAGGTAATGGAACATCCGGTTCTGACAATCTGTGTTTTTGCCCTTATTGCAATCGTCGCGTTTTTTACGCTCGGAAATATGCAGATTGACTTAATGCCGGACATGGATATGCCGGTCGCCATGGTCATGACAAGCTATGACAATGCCGGTCCTGAATCAGTTGAAAAATCCGTGACGGAAATTCTTGAAAGCGGACTTATCAGCGTGAGCAACTTAAAAGAGATGACTTCTGAATCTTCGGAAGGCTCTTCTTTAATCAAGCTCGAATTCAACTACGGCACGAACATTGACACTGCAATCAACGATATCCGGGACAAGCTCGACATGGTGAAAGGAAACCTGCCGGACGATGCGGATTCTCCGCAGATTTTCAAATTTGACTCAAGTTCAATGCCTGTAATGACTCTTGCCTTGAACGGAAATCGTTCGGCAGACGAGCTTAGAAAACTTGCCGACGATGAAGTTTCTGACCGCCTGGAACAGACCGCGGGAATTGCCCAGGCGACTGTGCGCGGCGGGCGCGAGTCTGTCGTAAGAATCGAGCTGAGCCAAAACCGTCTTGACGCTTATGATTTGACGCTTTCTTCTGTTGTGAGCACGCTTGCAAGCCAGAACATTGAAGTCGGCGGCGGTTCAGTTTACGAAGGAACAAGAAAATACATGGTCAGAACAACCGGAGAATTTTCTTCAATCGAAGAAATCAACGATACGGTTGTGGGAACTGTAAACGGCTACGATGTAAAGCTTTCCGACATCGGCGAAGCGTACATGGGCTACAAAGACCAGACAAGCGAAGTTTTTATTAACGGAAAGCCTGGCGTTTATATAAGTCTTCAAAAGCAGAGCGGAAGCAACACTGTAAACGTAGCAAACGCGGTTTACAAGAAGATTGCTGAAATAGAACAGATTTTGCCTGAAGGGGTGAGCATAGACATTATTTCGGACGATTCAACGGAAGTGCGCGACACGTTAAATTCGCTTATCGAGTCAATTCTCGAAGGATTTGTGCTTGCAGTCCTTGTTTTGTTTCTGTTTTTGCGAAGCATAAAAAGCACAATCATCATGGCAATTTCAATTCCGTTCAGCGTTCTGATTACTGTTCTTGTAATGGTCGCCGGAGGAATCACACTCAACATGATTACAATGACAGGCCTGATCTTGGGCGTCGGAATGGTCGTAGACGCTTCTGTCGTTGTTCTCGAAAATATTTATTCATACAGAATGAGGGGAACAAGCGCCCGCGTTTCTGCGGAAATCGGAACTCAGGAAGTAATGTCTTCCGTTGTTTCAGGAAACCTTACAACAATCTGCGTTTTTATTCCGTTCTTTGTTTATAAATCCCAGCTCGATATGCTCGGCGAGCTTTTTACAACTCTGATGGTTGTAATCATTATCGCGCTCTTGTCTTCGCTCTTTGTCGCTATGTTCCTTGTTCCTGTTCTTGCAGGAAAATTCCTTCCGGTCGATAACCGCAACGAGACTCCGATAAAAAATTCTTTTCTTAAAAAATGCGACTCTGCAATTGAAGGTGCAATTGATTTTGTCCGCGACAAATACCGCGCCGCTTTAAGAGTCGCCCTTCATCACCGTTTTGCGACAGTCCTGATTTCTTTTACAATCCTTGCCTCATCGCTCCTGCTTTTCAGCCATCTGAGAGTATCGTTCATGTCAAACTATAACGACACAGAAGTCGGCTTGAACGTTGAGCTTCCGCTCGGAACAAAACTTTCCGAGACAAAAAGTGTTCTTGAGCAGTTCTACGATATTGCAAAGGACGAGGTAAAAGGCTACGAAAACATAATCGTAAGCGTCGGCTCTTCAAGCGGAATGTCGCTGTCTTCAGACACATCGTATAAAGGCTCAATCAGCATAACGCTGCCGGACGCTTCAAAACAGATAGACAGCGCGGAAAGCGTAAAGGCGAAACTCCGCCGCCATTTTGAAGACTTTCCGACAGCGACGTTCACTTTTGACGACGGCAAAATGCAGCAGATGACAGGAAGCGACATAGACATCGCTCTTTCTGGAAACAGCCTCGAAAAACTTCTTGAAACTGGAAAAGAAATTCAAAATCTTATAAAAGCAAAAGTTCCGGAAGCGACAGAGCCAGAACTCGACATTGAAGAAGGCCTGCCTCAGGTAGAAATAAAGATTGACCGCGCACGCGCTTCTTCGTTTGGAATCAGCGTAAGTTCAATAGCAAACGAGATTAACTACAGTATCAACGGAAAAACCGCCACAACCTACCGCGCCGACGGAGACGACTACGACGTTGTAGTTCTTTTGTGCGACCAGGACAGAAGCGACATTCCAGACCTCGAGAAAATCTTTGTAAGCGGAACAAGCGGGCGCTATGCAGTGTCAAACTTTGCGGAAGTTGTACGCGGAACAGGTCCTGTTTCAATCAACCGCGAAGACAAGACACGCACAGTCCACCTTACCGCCGGAATCACGCAAGGCTCAAGCGCAGGCGATGTTGAAAACGAAATAAAGGAAGTCATCGCAAATAACATGGTAATCTCCGAAGACGTGAACATTTCCTACGAAGGCTCATGGAAAGACACAATGGACACAATGGGAATCCTTATGATTGTCGTATTCCTCGCAGTCATCCTTGTATTCGGCGTAATGGCGGGAACTTACGAGTCGTTCAAAGACCCGTTCATCAACATGTTCACCCTTCCGTTCCTGATTGTAGGAGTTGTAGCGATTCACCTTGTTACGGGTCAGTCGTTCAGCATGGTTTCCATGCTCGGCGTTGTAATGCTCGTAGGAATTGTTGTAAACAACGGAATTATTCTCGTTGACCAGACAAACCTTTTAGTTCACCGCGGAACACCGCTTCTTGAAGCCTGCGAAAGTGCCGGAGCATCGCGTCTGCGCCCTGTTTTAATGACAACGCTCACAACAATTCTTGGAATGATTCCAATGGCATTCTTTGGAGACGCAAACTCTTCAATGACTCAGCCAATCGGCTTATGCATTATCGGAGGACTTACATCGAGCACAATCGTAACGCTCTTTATAATTCCGGTTCTCTATTCGCTCTTTAATCAGAAATCGGACCGCAAAAAGACAGCCGAAATTCCTTCAGAGCTTGCAAAAATGCTGGAAGAAAACAGAAAATCAAAGCTGTAGAAATTAATTTTGGGGCTTTCCCGCCGTAAACGGCGGGCCGGGCTATCCGCGGTTCCGCCTTTCGGCTCCATTCAAAAACGGGGCTTCGACAAGCTCAACCGCCGTTTTTGAACACCTGCGGCGCCGCTACTATCCCTAAGCCAGAAGTTAAAAAACTGTGTGAAATGTGCGCCACGGACGGCGCTCAAGACGATAGACCGCAAGAAATGCAAAGGCATTTCTTGGCAGCGACAGGAGGTCGCACCGC
>CAVDRA010000131.1:0-5238 GCA_963611155.1 bacterium
GACCGTATCAGGTAAACAAGGATTTAATGGCTGCGACAGGCAAAAAGGAGACAATCTTTATGCACTGTCTGCCGGCTGTTCTAGGCCAGGAAGTTACCGAGGAAGTTTTTGAAAGTTCCGCAAGCAAAGTGTGGGATGAAGCTGAAAACCGAAAGCATACTATCAAGGCAATCATGCTCGCGCTTATCTAAAAATTGGCGTGGCGAAGAGGAGTTTTTGTATGAAAAAATCATTTATCTTGTCAGCGTTGATTCTTGTTGGAATCCTTTTTTCATCTGCCGCTCAAGGCGCGCAGCGTGAATACAAGTATCCTTTTCATGAGTCTGAAATTTCTTATCACAATGTTGAAGTCTATAAAGTCTTGGATCATAAAGACGCTTACATTGTTACTTATGCGAAAGGCCATAGAGATGTAGGTTCTGTGACAATTCCGAAAAAGTGGTATTCAAGCATGAAGACTGCTGATGCGAAACTTTCTTTCAGAATGCTTCCAAAGTCAATGGCGCCATATATGACAGTTATTTCACGTGGCGGAGCGTTTGAAAGAGTAATATTGAATTTGCCGACATCTCGCGCGGATTCTGTGTGGGGAGTGGCGGACAGTTCATATCAGGTTGAAGCCGCTGATAAGGATTCTCTGGAAATTGTTTACTAGATTTTCAGATTGCAATCTTTGCTGGAATTGACTTAAAAAATACTTTATAATTCACGGCTGCTGTTGAAAAATGGCAGCCGATTTTTTTTTATTTGGGCAAAAAATATTAAGGCATGAGGGAAAAATGATTATAATTTCTGATGAGAAAATCACGCGATTTGAAGAATTTTTGAGCGGACATGATTTTTTTTATGTGATAGGGCACAGAGAGCCGGACGGAGACGCAATTTTCAGTTGTCTTGGGCTTGGGGAAATTTTGAAGGCGAGAGGCTTGGAATATCAGCTTTTGTCGGCTGGTCCTTTTAAGAGAAATGAGATAAAGCCTAAAGCGCGGCTTTTCAGCAACGAGATGCTGTTCCTTTCTGAGCCAGAGCGTAAAAAAGCCGCGCTGATAATTCTTGACTGCTCGGAATTCAGCCGGCTTGGAGATATTGATGGCGATTTGAAAAATCTTGACACGTTCGTGATCGATCATCATAGGACTGCTGAAATGACTGGCAACAGCATAATTGACCCGGCGGCTCCAGCCTGCTGTTGTTTGGTTCAGCAGCTTTATGAAAAATTGGTCGGAAAACTTTCGCTGAAGGCCGCTGAATATTTTTTCTTTGGAATGGCGACCGACACAGGATATTTCAGATTTCTTGATACCGGCTCCGCAGAGGTTTTCCGGCAGACTGCGCGTCTTGTGGAAGCCGGGGTGAATCCGCGGAAGATTTACGACATTATCACTGGCGGAAAAGCTTATTCAACACGGAAATTGCTTGGAATAATGCTTGACCGTGCTGAGCGTATGTACAACAACAAGCTTGTCGTCACTTATGAGACTATGGAGGATACAAGAAAATGGGGTCAGGAAGGACGGGACAGCGACTCTTTGTATTCGCTTCTGCTTTCTGTTGACGGCGTTGAGGCGGTTTTGTTTATAAGGCAGGACAGTGAGCTTACGTGCACATGCGGATTTCGCTCGAGAGACTCGGTTGATGTGAGCGCAATCGCGGCAAAATTCGGCGGCGGCGGACACAAAAATGCTGCGGGACTGAGCATAGACGGAAAAATTAAGGATGTGTCAGAAAAAATTTGCGCTGAATTCGCAAAAGTCTTGAAATAGTGGCTTTAAAAAGAAAACCGGCGATTTTTTTGCCGGTTTTCAGCTGTAATAACCAATAAATAGCGCAGAAAGAAAATCTTGAAGCTTTTTTCTGAAAGGCTATTTTTCGTTTGTTTTTGAATTTTTTATTTCCTTTATGAATTCATCCAGATTCTCAAAATGCTTGTAGACAGAAGCAAAGCGGATATATGCGACTTTGTCGGTCTTGTAGAGCCTGTCGAGAACAAGCTCTCCGAGTTTTTCCGTGGAGATTTCACGGCTGGTTTTCCCGATCATGACTGCCTGGTCATAAATATCGTTTGTTATGTTTTCAATCATGTCGGAGGTTACTGGGCGTTTTTCAAGCGCGCGCTCGATTCCTTTCTCTAGCTTTGCGGAGTCGAAGGGCTGCCGTCTGCCGTCTTTTTTTACCACCATGAATTTTTTCTCTTCGATCCGCTCGTAGCTTGTGAAACGGTAGCCGCAGCTCATGCATTCTCGCCGTCTTCTGATTGACTCTCCGTTTGCCATTGTTCTAGATTCAAGCACTTTGTCGTCAAGGCTTCCGCAGTATGGGCATCTCATTTTTTTTCCTCCTGAATAAAAGCTAGAAATTCCATTCGCTGAAATTTACAGAAAATTCTTTTTTGTGTTTTGAACTCTTTTTTTCCTGCCCGCCGATTTTGACCGCTCTTTCGATAGCGTATTGCTCAGAGAGCTCTTTGTAGTCTTTTTCGTCTTGAAAATTCTTTTTGACTTTGAAAACCACAAAAGCAAGGCATAAAAGAACTGCAATGTGTGGCAGCCAGTTTCCGAGCGCTGCAAAAATCGTCATTTTGTGCTCGAAAATCGGGACTTTGCAAGAAAGTTCGCCTTCCTCGAAAAGCGGCAGAGACTCGAGGATCTTCCCTGTAGGCGATATGACAGCTGTGAGTCCGGCGTTCGCTGCCCGGATTGTCGTTGTTCTGAATTCTATGCTTCTATAATGCGCGACTGCGAAATGCTGTGTTTCCGCTGATTTTGTTTTTGACCATGAGTCATTTGTTATGTTTACAAAGCATTCAGCTCCTGAAAGAAACATTGCCCTGCAGACTTCAATGGCGGAGTCGTCAAAACAGATTGGCGTTGTGATTCTTGCTGATTTTTCATCATTCGTATTTGTCCGGCCTGTTTTTTTGTCTAAAAGAGAAATCACGTCAAATTTTGAGTTTTGTTCCGGTTGCCTTGAAACGAGCGGAATTTCAAAAACGACAGGTTTTTCTCCCGGCGCCCAGCCGTAGCTTCCTGCGATTTTTTTTACGATTTTGCGGACGGCTTTGTATTGCCGCCCTGGAATTCTTTCAGCGAACGGAACAAGATGCATTTTTATGTATGCTCCGCGGAATTTTCCGTTTTTGTCGAACAAAAGCGCTCCGTTTCCATAATCTTGCTTTTCTGCGTTCATTATGTAAGGCCCTCCGATTATGAACGGAGTCCTTAAATTTTTGATAAACGGCAAAAGCGGCTCATCTTCCGGAAAATAATTGTAGAAACTTTCCGCGTTCGGAAATCTTTTTGCGAGAACCGCTTCGCTCCATACGATGATGTCTGTCTCTTCTCCGTATTTTTCGCGTATTTTTTCTGTTCCTTTTTTGGAAAGCCTTTGCGATATGTAAATGTTCTGCCTTTGGTTTCTGTTCCATGAGTCGTTGTTTTGCTGCACAAGAACCGTGTTCATTGTCTTGACCGGATTTCGCTCACGCAAAATCTGTCCAGCTCCGTATAGTGTGGAAATCAGGAAAAACGAGACGCAGCATAGAAAAGTCTGCTTGAAATCCATGAAAATGCTTTCTTTTGCCCCGCAGTTCTGAATTCTTCCGAGAATCAAAATTCCTTCTCCGAGGCAGGACGAAAAAAGCACGAAAAGAAAAGTTACGCCCCAGACTCCGGTGATGTCGGCGATTTGAGTTACAAGAGGCCATCTGAAAGCCGTCATTGAAACAGTGCCCCACGGATAAGCCAAAAATCCTGACGATTTGCACCATTCGTAAATAACATAGACTGCTGTGAACCATAAAATTCTGAACGGAATTGCGAAAGGCCTTTTTCCTGAGTATTCTTCAAGTTTTTCTGATTTATTTGAATATAAGACTGGAAAATAGGCGATAAAGCTGATGAATCCGCCGATGAAACCTGTTCCGGCAAGAGAAGCTCCCAGTGTAAAAATCGCGAATCCGCGGAAGTTTCCGAGCCAAAAACTTGAAAGAAGATGGCAGACTGCGGTTTGGATGTAAGCGCAAAGAAAAGCTGTCTTGTATGACTTTGAAGTGTTTATCGCAATGTAAAGCGGAGCCGCTGAAAATAGTCCCGCCGCAGGAATCCCGTAGAGAAAAAAATTGTTTGGTATACCTAATGAAAGAATACAGCCTGAAAGCAGAGAATAAAAAACTTGTAAAATGGGGAACATATCGATATAATTTTATTATCTTGTTTTTTTTAATGCAATGATTTGATTATGAGATAGAGAAAAGTTGGGGATAGTCAGGTGGAGCTTATTAACGAAATTCATAAGTCAGAGTATTCGGCTTCGCCCCAGGTTGTTGTCGAAACTCCAGGGCGTTTTCATCTAATCGGTGAGCATTCTTGGTTTTTTAGAGACAAAACGCTTTCAATGGCGGTTAACATTCCTGTTTATATTGCCGCTTCTCTTCGTGATGACAACGGTGCTCATTTTTATTTCCCCCAGCTAAAAGATTCAAAAAAATCCATTATAACGACATTGAAATATAAGAAAGAAGACAAGTGGGCAAATTCTATAAAAGCTGTCCTTTTCGGATTTGTCTCGAGCGGATACGACCTAAAAGGAATGGATTTTACAGTTTATTCCGATATTCTTCCGTCTGCTGGATTTGGAATCGCGACTGCCATGAAAGTCGGCACAGCTTATGCGGTTCGGAAACTTTTGAATCTTGATATTGACGATGAGTTGCTCCTTCGGATTATTGAGCGGGGAAACCGCAAATTCCTTGGCGCGCAGAACTATGTCTCAGATTTTTTTGCGGCGATTCATTCAGAGGAAAAGTCAGTGGTTTTGACCGATCACTCCTCGCAGACTTATGAAATTCTTCCATGGAATTTTGATAAAAAAATTCTCCTTGTTGACGCTAAAGTTCCAAGAATAGAGATTTGGGATGAAAATATGATTCGTCAGCCGGAGTATGCTTTGATTTTAGGAGAGCTGAAACAGACAAAATCGAATGTTTGTGGCGGATGGATTTACGAGGAGAATCCTCATGAAGTGAATCTTGTGCTTTCTTCGACTCCGGAGCCGGTTCATAAAAAACTCAACTCCATTATGAAGGAGCATGAATATGTGCTGAAAGCGAGCGACGGAATTAGAAATGGAGCTTTCGGCGCTTTTGCCCGCGCTGTAAATATGAGCCATGAGAATATGCGCGACGAGTATGAAATATCTTGTCCTGAAATCGACTGGCTTGTTAAGCGGCTTCTTGAGATT